>DASRHX010000305.1:0-14674 GCA_035650295.1 Bryobacteraceae bacterium
GATCGACGACGGGAACATGGTTGTCAACTTCGCCGACACCGGGTCGATGCGGCTTCGCGGGATGATATTCCCCGGAAAAACTTGCGCCGGCGCCTGCGGATCGCGAATCGCGCCCTGTCCGTTCGCCCGTAGCCATTCGGAGAAATTGCCGTTCTTCATTGCCTCGCTCGGAGACGTCCGCAATGCGCCGGGCGTCGAACTACGGATGCGCGTCCCTTGATAAGAGCCAAAGAAGAACGTCCGGTCCTTTGCAATCGGCCCGCCTAGCGCGCCGCCGAACTGATTCCGCTTCAGCGCGTCGCGGCCGCTGAAGAAGTTCGCCGCGTTTAGCTTGTAGTTCCGGAAGAACTCGAACAACGTCCCATGGAATTCATTCGTCCCGCTCTTCGTTACAACATTCACCACGCCTCCCACGCCGCGGCCATACTGCGCATCGAAGCTCGACGTCTGGATGCTGAACTCCTGCACGGCGTCCACGTTCGGAAACGGGCGCGGCAAGTTCGTCTGCGCCTCATTGTGATCCGCATTGTCCAGCAGGAAGTTGCCGTTAATACCCCGCGCCCCGTTGATCGACACGCGCACCTGATAAGTCCCAAAACCCAAGTTCGCCCCTTGCACAGTCGCTGGAACGTTCCGGTCCGACACCCCAGCGTTGAGCGTCAGCAGTTGAAGCACGTTACGTCCGTTGAGCGGTAGATCCGCCACCCTCTGCTGATCCACCACCTGAACCAGCGCCGAGGAATTGGTCTGAACCAACGTCGCCTGGGAATTGACGCTGACCTGCTCGGCTGTGCCGCCCACCTCCAAGCGCGAGTCAACCTGAACTTCCGTATTCACCTGCAAGAGAACGTTCTTCTGCAGAAACGCTTGAAACCCTGGCTTCTCCACCCGAACCGTATAGCTACCGACGGGCAGCAGCGGAATCACGTATTGCCCCGCCATGTCCGTGCCGACGGTCCGCGTCAGATTACTGCCTACGTTCGTGGCGGTGATCCTCGCGTCGGGAATCGACGCTCCGGTGGCATCTGTCACCGTTCCGTGAATGCCTGCCGTTCCCTGCGCCCAGCCGAGGTGGGTGCACAGTGCGAACAAGATGGCCTGGAGAAATTTCTTGAACATGAGACTTACCTCCTGCGATTGGCGTGGGTTGGTAATGTGAGGCGCTTCGCCGGGCTTGGCGTCAAATAGGCGCCATATGCCTGCTCCATAATCGTGCGGCAGCCTTGGGCGATCTCAGCCGGATCGCCCCGCTGCAGCAGTTGGGTGATCCACTCGTGTTCCGGGATCGCATGCGTCAGGTCTTCATGGCGATGGCTCCGGCGAACACTCACGAAGGCCAGCAGCGGCACGGTCACCAGGTCCAACAGGCGTGCCATCGTCGAGTCCCCCGCCATTCGCCAGATCTCCCGGTGGAAGTCCAGGTCGGCCTGCGCAACCTCCTCGTGGTTGCCCGCCGCCACGGCGGCTTTAATCGCCTCTAACCTCTTCCTCAGCTCAGCGAACCTCGCCGCATCGCCCCGCGCCGCCGCGTCCAACCAAGCCATCGTTTCGAGCGTTAGCCGCAGCCTTACATGCTCGCCGATCTCAACCGGCGTCATGCTCATCACAAAGCTGCCTTTATTGGGAATGCGCCGCACCAGTCCGGCATGGGCCAAGGCTGAAAGCGACTCCCGGATCACCGCTTGGCTCACTCGGAACTTCTTGGCCAGTTGAAGTTCAAGCAACGGGTCGCCCGGTGAATACTCCTCGGCGAAAATGGCGTGCCGCAAGCCGCGCGTCACCGCTCCGGTCATCACGCCGTTCCGGCGCGTCCGCCCTGGCTTGGGCTGCGGAAACTTCACCATCTTTGGCATGAATTCTCGCCGCCATTATATTTTCAGTATCGATAATGCGCAAGCGCCCATGGTTTCCTCTGACAACGACAGATAAAGGTCCCACTGTTCCGGTCTTCACTCACCGTGAAGTCGCCGTAAGTCCGCTCGTGGACCCGCATTGCGCCAACGCCCGCTCAAAGGACCGCTCAATCAACTCCGCCAACTCATCCAACTCCGCGTCGGTCGTAACGAGCGCCGGCGAAAGCGCGAACCAAGTCGGGTCGACGCGCATGATCAAGCCGTTCTCCACCGCCGCCCGCTTCAGCGCGATCCCCAGTTCCGGAAACTGCGTCGCGCCATCTTCCTGAACGAATTCCACGCCGCGCAGCACGCCCCGCCCGCGGATCTCACGAATCACCCCATGCCGCCGCAGTTTCTCCAACCGCGCCACAAGGCCATCGCCGATCGCCAGCGCCCGCTCGCAAAGCCCTTCCCGCTCGATCACATCCAGCACCGCAAGACCCACCGCGCAGGCCAACGGATTCCCCGCAAACGTGTTCCCATGCGAGAACTGCCTGTTGCTCTCCGCCGTTCCCAAAAACACATCGCCCATACTCTGCTGGGCAATCAGCGCGCCCATCGGAATCGCGCCGCTCGAAATCCCCTTGCCGCAACAGATCACGTCCGGGGTTACGCCAAACGTCTGAGCCGCGAACATCGAACCCGTTTTTCCAAATCCCGTGATCACCTCATCGAAAATCAGCACGACGTTGTGGCGGTCGCAAATCTCCCGCAAGATCTGGAAGTACTCGGGCGTCGGCGTAATAATTCCTCCGGTGTTTCCGATCGGCTCCACAATCACGCCTGCTACCGTCTCCGGGTCCTCGCTGACGATCACGTCTTCCACCGTCCGCGCCGCGTAACGATTGCACTCCTCCCACGAGGAAAAGTCCCGCCGGTAGTGCGTTGGCGGAAACACCTTCAGAAATCCACCCATCTGCGGCTCGAACCTGGTCTTCCGCACACCGGTACCGCTCGCCGCCATCGCCGCGCCCGTACTTCCGTGATAGCCCTGATAGCGCGAAACGAACTTATACTTCCCCGGATGGCCCGTGAGCTTGAAGTATTGGCGCACAAACTTGAACGCCGCCTCGACCGCCTCGGATCCGCCGCTAAACGGTTTCACGAACGTCATCCCCGGCGGCGTGACCGCGCCCAACCGCTCAATCAAATCGAGCGCGACATCCGAAATTCCATGCAGCGGCGGAGCGAACGTCATCCTCTCCATCTGCCGCCGCATCGCCTCCATCACCGCCGGATGCCCATGTCCCAACGACGCGACGAAAATCCCGCCGATCCCATCGAAGTACCGCCGCCCCTCGATGTCCCAGTAATGCACGCCCTGGGCCCGCTCCAAAATCAACGGGTGCCGGATGAATTCCTCCATTTGCCAAAAATCGACAAACGTCCGCCGCAACAATTCTTCCCGCCGCCGGTCAATGTTCATGGAAGTCCTATCGCGGAAGCTTCTCCAGCAACGCGTGTGCGTTTGAAATCACACGATCCGCCGCTCCAGGGCCGTAAGGCGTCCGCTCCACCTCATAGCCTCCATGTTGATACTCCGAATCAACGGGCATGTAGTCGCCGCCCTTGCCATTCGAGTACCCGCAAAACATCGTAAACTGAAACGGCGAATGCTTCCGCACATCCGCGCCGATCTCGGCGAACGGCTCGCCCGGCATCGAAACAATCGCCACCTCCCCAATCCGCATCGCGTGCAGCTCCACCAACAACGGCGTCGTCTCCACCGGCTTTTTCCACTTTGCCAGTAAATCCTCGAACCGCCGCAGCCGGGCCGCCGCTTGATACTTCTCCCACTCCGGACCGCCCTTCGCCGCCTCCAACTTCTTTCGCGCATCCTCCACGTTCGCGGCCATGCGGTCGATCTCCTCCTTCGAATAAGTCCGCCGCGGAACTTCCACGTCTGTGAAGTTGTGCGCCATCGTTCCGCTGCGAGCGCCCTTCACCCGCCAAGGCTGGCGCGCCGCGAACGCAGTCGACTCCGCAAACCCCTCCAGCACCGGCTCCCGCCGCACCGTCTGAATCTCCATCGCCAAAGCCGCCGCCTGATGGCCGAGGATCTTTCCCAGCCGGTGCGCAACGCTCAAATCGCCCGTCCCACCTTCCACCGGCCCCTGATTCCCCGCGGCGCCCTGAAAGTAAAGCGCCATAGCTCCGGGCAAAGCCCGCTCCACCGTCTTCCGCACCATCCCAATCCAATCCGGCGAAATGTACTTGTTCTCGAACGTTAACGTAGTCCCATGACACTGAAAGTTCACCATCACGGCAAGAGGATTCCCCTTGGCATCGTCGATTCGAAAAACCACCAGATCCCGATCCACAAACCCATCCGGGTTCGTCCCCACGGCCGCCGGGCTCGCCCCTGTGGCCCGCACCCGCCTATTGATGTTCACCGTCCCAACGCCCTTCGCCCCCCCGATGTGCGCCGGTTGCAACTTTGAATTGGCTTCAACAATCGCTCCAACGATTTTGTCCCCCACGGCACGCTCGTAAGCTTCAATCACCGGCAAATACTTCGCGGGATCCGTCCCCACAGGACCCTTTTCGCGCTGAAACGCCGGCCCCGAATGGGTATGCGTAGCCATCAGCCGGATGCTGCGCACGGGAATCCCCGTCCGAGCCGAAGCCTCCCGAACCACGCGCTCCGCGTCGCGCACGAACAGCGCATCTACATCCACAAAAGCAAACTTCATCTCGCGATCTGCAACTACCAATGCGCTAGCCACCATGCCCGCCGGATCGATCGCCACCGCCTCCACATGCGTCTGCGATCCCCAATTCAACTGCGCAATCCCCACGGGCGGCGTGATGTCCGCTCGCGCCACCCCCGCCATCAACCCCGAAGGCGGCGAATCCTTCGGCCCCTGCTCCACCACATCGGCCAATCCAACAGCCGCCACAAAAAGGAAAATGTAGGCTCGCTTCATTAGCGTGAGCCTATCGGGCCGTCGTAGTCCAAGTCAAGCCTCGATGCTGCTAGCGCGCGAGGTTCATCACAGTTTTCAGGAACGCGTTCGCTCCGTTCGCGCAATCCTACCAAGAAGCCAGTTCCCTAGGCCAGTGGCTGATCCCCCACTGGCTGATCCCCCACGATCCCCGCCTCCTGCAACACCGCGGCTCTAGGCGCTGACAACCGGCCGGCCGTACCCGCTATGCAGCGGCGACAAAAGCCCGGCGATTCATCCCACCCGTCTAGATGGTAGATTGAATTCCCGTATACCCTATGACCCGCCGCACTCTCCTCGCCACCGCCGCCCTGGCCCAGGCCCAAACCAACAAAGAGATCCGCATCGGCATTCTCGGCGCAGGCGCGCGAGGTATCGACTGCCTTCGCATCACTCTCACACAACCCAACATCCGCGTCGCCGCCGTCTGTGACATCAACGAAGCCAGCGCCACCCGCGCCCAGCAACTCGTCGAAACCGCCACAAGCCGCCGCCCCACACCCTACACCCGCGGATCTGAAGACTACAAGCGCATGCTCGACTCTCCCGAAATCGACGCCGTCCTCATCATGACGCCGCAAACCCAGCACGCCGCACAAGCCGTCTACGCGATGAACGCAGGCAAGCACGTAGGCAGCGAAACTCCCGCCGCCTACTCCGTCGACGAATGCTGGGCTCTGGTCGAAGCGAAGGAAAAGACCGGCCGCAGCTACATGCTGCTCGAAAACTATCCATGGTCCCGCACCCGCATGATGATCCTCAACATGGCCCACACGGGCGCGTTCGGCGAACTCACCTACGGCGAGGGCAGCTACATCCACGACACGCGGGCACTTGCCTACGAAGCCGGCGGCAAGCTCTCCTGGCGCGGCGACGTCGCCCGCAACAACCGAGGCGACGTTTACCCCACCCACGGCCTCGGCCCCGTCAGCCTATGGATGGGCATCAACCGCAACGACCGCTACACAACTCTCGTCAGCATGGACACCGGCAACAAAGGTCTCACCTCCTATGCCACCGAACGCTGGGGCAAAGACCACCCCGCCGCCAAGCCAGGTTTCTTCCAAAAAGGCGATACCACCATCACCCTCCTCCGCTCCGCCAACGAAAAGATGGTCGCCCTCCGTTACGAATCCGCCTCCACCCGCCCCGCCGGCCGCTGCGAAACCCTCAACGGCACCAAAGGCGCCTACGACGGCAACGCCGCCGCTGAACTCGTCTACCTCCAAGGGAAAAGTCCCAACGAACGTTGGGAGCCGATCACCAACTACCGCGCCGCCTATGAACACCCCTATTGGAAGAAGGACGGCGAACTCGCCGCCAGCACTGGTCACGGCGGCGGCGACTACTTCGTCCTCCGCGAGTTTTATCGCTCCGTCCTGGAAGACCGCGAACCACCCATCGATATCTACGACGCCGTCACCTGGAGCGCCGTCCTCCCCCTGTCCAGCCAATCCATTCGCTCGGGCAACAAATCAATCGAACTCCCAGACTTCACCCGCGGCAAATGGAAAGGCCGCAAGTTTACCGGATTCGGAATAGGAACCGCCTAGAGTGGCCAATACCAAGGACCTGCCAGGCTTGACGACGACAAGGCGGCGGAGCAGCGCTTGGTCGACGGGCTTGGTGGCAAACACAGGGTTGTGATCACGCTTGACAGGTCGCTCCATATCAGAAGATGTACTTGAATCCGAACTGCAGCTCCCGCATAGTTCGGGCGGAGGTAATTCGTCCGAAAGTGGCCGGTTGGCGCGCGTCGACTGCCGGTGAATTGAAGTTGGGGTGATTCGGGAAGTTAAAGGACTCGAAGCGAAACTCCAATGTGTGTCCTTCGCGAATTTGCGTCTGCTTGGTCAATGAGAAATCCCATTGCTTGAGGCCGGGCGTGGTGAGCAAGTTTCGACCGGTGTTTCCGTAGCGGTAGGAGAGTTCCGGATTGGTCGTGTTGAATGCCCGGATTTCCCAAAATTTATCCGGAGAACGATCCGCGGGAATGGGGCTGATGCCGGTTGCATCGGGAACGTTTGGGGTGCCGATCTGCAGCGGATCGCCGATCTGGCCCACGTTGATCGGAGTGCCGTTGGAGAGCGTTAGAATCGTGCCGAGCTGCCAGCCTCCAACGAACTTGTTCGCGATACCGCCTCCTTTCATGAATCGCCGGCCGTTGCCGAACGGCAGTTCATATAGCACCGAACTGACAAAGCGGTGGCCATTGTGGAATTGCGATAGAGAATGCTCGCGCTGCAAGTTGTAGTTGTCGGTGGCGAACTGATTTTCGCCGGTGTTGTTGCGGATCGAACTGCCTTGGTCCATCGCCTTCGACCAAGTGAACCCGGCGAGGTAGGTAAGGCCTTTCGCGAATCTGCGAGTAGCTTTCAAAGCCAAGCCGTCATAGCCGGAGTTGCCGTGGTTGTCCAGTGTTTGAATCAGCCCGTAGGCGGGGAACGGGGAGCGCTGCAGAAGTGTGCGGGCATCGGCTGGCCCTCGTCTGAGCACTGGCTGATTCCAGACGCGCAACAACTCGAGCTTGTGGCCGCCGTTGCCGATGTAGCCGGCTTCGATTACCGTGTCGGCATCGAGCTGCCGCTGCACATTGAATACCCACTGCAGCAGGTAAGGCGTGCGCCGGTTGGTATTGTTGGCGAGCGTGAACGTCGGGCCTTGGCATGGACCGGTCCAGTTTCGGCACTGGCCGCCCTCGTTGAGCCACGGATCGCTGAAATTTGCGTTCGGCCGCTCCGAATCCGCGGTAAACTGCGACCGTCCTCCGACATTGCGAGATAGGTCGAAACGCGCTTCGACGATATCTTGGACGTAGAACAGTCCGAATCCGGCCCGGACGGTCCATTTCTCCGTGGGGCGATAGGCGAGACTCACACGAGGGGCGAAATCGTTGTTGTCCCGCAGCACGGTTTCGCGGCCCGCAATATCGTCGCCCGAGGCGGTCGGGATGCCATCGTTAAAGCGAAAAGGGAGCCCTTCATTGAAATCGCCGTTGCCGGGACGGAACATTGTTGGCACACGAGCGCCGGGCACCAGTTCGCCGTTATAGACACCCGAATCGTAGACGTAGACGTTCATGATCCCGCGGTACTTGTCGTGGTAGGGGGGAGTGTTTTCATAGCGCAGCCCGAATTCCGCCGTGAGCTTCGGAGTAATCTTCCAGTTGTCTTGGAAGTAGAGCGAAAGAACGGTGGCGCGAAACAGGCCATTCGAGAACGCGCGAGCGCGCGTGGGCGTGGTGACTTGGCCAATCAAATAGTCGGCAAAAGGATGACCTGTAGCGCCGCGCCGCGCTGGATCTTCCGTCGCGATTCCGCTGAAGCCGAAGCTGCCGCGCGTGAACGCATTTCCGGTCTCGTTGTAGCGGTCCCGCCGGATTTCGCCGCCGAACCGGAGGGAATGGCTGCCCCGAATCACGCTCATGTTGTCGATCCACTGGAAAATCGACGTGCGGCCGACGAAGGGCCCGTTGCCCTGCTCGCCAAAGCCGGTTAGTCCGAGGCCAAGTCCAACCGATGGCGTCCCAAAGGACAACTCCACCGGGGACGCGAGACCAACAATGCCGAGTTCTTTTGTGACGTCCCGCTTGAAAGCATAGAAGCGCCTCTGGTCATTGTTGAACTGGGTCCATCCGAAGCGGAACTCATTGACGATCGATGGCCTGATGGTACGGATGTTGCTCGCCAGGACCTGATTTGTCTTGGTGAGGATATTCGCTTCCTGATCCTGAAACGAGGCAATTTCCTTGAAGTCTTCGTCACTCCAACTGAAACGGCCATACCAGGTCGATTTTGCGCTCTGCACATAGTCCAATCGCTGGTTGAACTGCTCCCAGGTGATTGGGCGATCGCGCTGCCGGACGAAGTTGCCCAGGATATTGTCACCCTCGCGCGTGGCTTTCGGGTAAAACTCAAGCAGCTTGATCGCGACGGGATTGAACCGGTTGGCGGGAATGGCGTTGTTCGGGAATGGCGCCGCCGATACGGCTCGTGGATTTCCCGCCGCATCCGTCGAGAATACGCGGGTCGCGGGATCGTAAGTGGCCCTTCCGGAGGCCGAGAAATCCCCGCTGCGCATACGGTCCGGAGCCACATTGAACAAGCCCTGCAGTGTCTTGGTCTCCCGCAGCGACTCAAAGTTGGACATAAAAAACAGCTTGTCGCGAATCAATCTTCCGCTTAGAGCGAAGCCGAACTGATTCCGCAGGAATGGATTCTTGTCGCCGACCTGGCCAAATTCTTTGGCATCGAAGTTGTCACTACGAACAAACTCGAATGCGGCGCCATGAAATTCATTCGCGCCCGCCTTGGTTGCGACGTTGATCTGCACCGTGCCGCGGCCGAACTCCGCCGAGTACACCCCGGTTTCGATTTTGAACTCTTGCAATGCGTCGATCGAGGGCTGGAGCGCGTAGAGGTTGTAGCTCATATCGGTGTTCTCGAGCCCGTCCAGCGTGTAGTGATTGAATTGGTTACGGGAGCCGGCGACTGAAATGGACTTTTCCGTTCGCGTTCCGCCCTTACGCGCCGCAGCCTCTCCGCCTGCGCCCTGTTCAGCGGAGACGTTCGGGCTCAAGGCGACCATCTGCAGGTAGTTGCGTCCGTTCAACGGCAATTCCACAATGCGCCGGTTGTCTATGACGGTGCCGACGGTCGCATTCTCGGTGGAAAGCAGCGGCACGCCGCCTTGAACTTCGATCGACTCGGAGACACTGCCGACTTCAATGACAAAGTTCACGCGCACGGAGTCCGCCACCTGGACACGCACATCGCTTCGGGTCGAGGATTTGAAACCCGCTTTCTCCACCCTGATTTGATAGATGCCGGGCGGAACGAAGGGCACGGTGAAGTTGCCCGTGTCATTGGTCGACACTTTGCGCGACTGGCTGGTCGCAGTGTTCACCAAGGTGACGCTCGCGTCGGCGACGACAGCGCCGGTAGGGTCGGATATGGTGCCGGTGATTTCGCCGAATGTCTGGGCCGAAGCAGGAGCAGCAAAGACTGCCAGCGAGGAAGTAACTATCAGCAAACGTGGATAGAACATCGCAACGCCTCGATTCAGCCGCAGAGTATATATCAAGCACGACTCGTCTACTAGCAAGGCTGGCGATGCCTACATTGCGGTAACCCGGCAGGCTCTGCGTCGCGGGAAGCCTCGCTAACCTACTTTGTCCACTTCTTGCGGTTGTAAGGGAACGATTTCCAATTCTCGCTTGCACGTCCGTTGCGGTCCCACACCACGCGGCCCTTGCGAAGCGTCAGCTCAGCGCTGATTCGTTGACTCCCTTGAAACGCCGCGCCGGCGGAATCCACGAAGCCGAAGTCGCCCTTCTCTACTCGCAGGACGGCAACATCCGCGTCGGCGCCAACGTCGAGATGGCCGAGGGCGGTCTGCTTAATCTGCTTCGCCGGATTCCAGGTGGACATCGCGATCACCTGATCGAGCGGAGCGCCAAGGTTGAGAATACTCGACATTGAGTTCGTCATCGTTTTCATGCCGGCGTTCATGCTGCCTGTGTGCAGATCGGTGGAGATGGCTCGTGCAGATTCCGCAGCCCCTCGTCGGTGATCATCGTGTCGCGCAGCAGCAGCTTCTCCAGCCGTTTCATACCTGCCACGGATTTCATTCCCTGATCGTCGACACGTGTGTAGTTGAGGTCCAGGAAACGCAAGCCTGTAAGCTCTGCCAGCGTCCGCCCCTTCACTTGCAGCCGGTCGATGCGCAGCTCTCGCAGGTTCGGCAGTTTCGCCAGATGGGCAATCCCTTCGTCGTCGATAGGAATGTTCGTTTGCACCGGCTCGCTGACGGCGAACTTCTCAAGGCTGATAAGCGTTGCTAAAGGCCGGAGCGACCTTTCGCACTCCCGCGCGGGAACGTTATGCCAAAACGTCCGCTCATGTACAACTCGCGGAGATGAGCCAAGCCACGCAATTTCTCGAACTCTCCGGGGTCCATCAAGACGCCCACCAGGTTCACGGTGTGCAGCCGAAAGTCCGGCCGCGGCAGGTCGCCCACATTCCAGTAGCGCCGCGGACTGCCCTCAACAATTACGCTTCCGCCCGCGCGCAACACGCACTCCGCGACCGCGCGATCCGACAGCGGAGCCGCCGCGCGCAGTAGAAATACGGTCAACAATAGCAATAACCCTGCCGACACGGGTGTCATACCGTCTCAATCATATTCCACAACGACGCGCGACTGGTTCAGAACGTGAAGCGGCCAGAGAGCTGGATTTCGCGCGGGCCGAGAAACGTTCCAGTGATGCGCCCGAAGCTGGCGCTGGTCGGCGTGGTGTTCGGCGTTCCCAGGTGAGCCCGGTTGAAGGCGTTGTAGAACTCGGCCTGTACTTTGAAATTCATCCCTTCGCGCACGAGTACGGTTTTTTGCACGGTGATGTCCCACTTGTTGATGCCGGGAGCGCGCAGATCGGATGTTCGCGAAGAGAAGGCGCGGAGCGTAAACGGTTGCTGCGGCGCGAATTGAGTTGTGTCGAAGTAGTTGTCGACCTCGTAAAGGTTGTTGGAGGAGGTCCGCGGGCGTTCGGCGCTGGCGAAGGCGAGCGGCGCACCCGTCTGGAACGTCGCCACCCAATTCACCTGCCAACTGGAAACCAGGCGGCGGACAATTGGGTTCGTCGACGTGATGAAGTTGCGTCCGGGGCCGAACGGAAGTTCATAGAGTCCGTGAATCACGAGGCGCTGGGCCCGGTCGGAATCGGAGATTACCTTCTCCGGACCCGCGTTGTTGGGGTTCAAATACGACGTGGCTTCCATGAGCTTCGATTGCGTAAAGGCCACGCCGAAGTAGAGTCCCATGGCCATGCGCTTGCTTGCCTCGAACTGGAACGAGTGATACCAGGAACGTCCGAGCGGGAGGCTCGACCGCGTGATGCCCGTGTAATGGGGGTATGGGCGCAGCAATTGCTGAACGGTGATGGTGGATTGGCTGAGGGCGCTGGTGGGGTCGGTGACGACGCCGAGGAACGGATTGGGTACTCGGGCATTGAGGCGCGTTCCCAAGGCCAGGAACTGGTCCGGGTATTGGTTGACGTTCCGCGTAATGGTGAGCCGCTGATTGAGGCTTCCGACATAGCTGGCCTGGATGGAGAAATCACCGGGCAAAACCACTTGAAAGCCTTGGGAGAACTGCTGGTTGAGGCCATGCCGGAATTCCGGAAGAAAATTGGCGTTGCCCGCGACGCCCGCCGTGATCGACTGGCCGGTGCCCGTGAGTAATCCGCCAGCCGAGCCGGGGGGCCGGGACAGCCCGCTTGGGAATGGATTGCGCAGCGTATTGAACGGGGTGAGGTTGTTGTCCAGCGAAGCCACCATCTGGGTGGCCAGAGAGAATCCGTCGAGGCGGTAGTTGGAGATGTTGTTGGGAACGTAGAAAAGCCCGTACCCTCCACGCGACACGATGCGATTGGTGAGGCGGTATGCGTAGCCGATGCGCGGCGCCCAGACGGCGGCGGACATGCTGAGGTGCTCGCGCGGCGTGTTTTCGACGGCGAGAAACCGCAACCCGCCCTTTACATTCAGCGTGGCGAGCTCGGGTATGGGATTGCGCGCATAGTTCGCCTTGGCTTGTGCCTCCAGGGGACTGGCCACAGCGAGATCCAGGCCAGCGTTGCCGCGATTAAAACGGTCCGTCGTGCCGTTCTCGTGTTCGAGACGGAGCCCTAGATTAAGGGTCAGACGCGAACTGGCCTTCCAATCGTCGTGAAAGTAGACGGCGTGGTAGGTGTTTTGCAAAGCGGGGGCCGCGTTGACGTCCGCCGAACCGCTGTTGGGCGTGCCGAGAAGGAATGCGGCGAAATCATGCCCCGTGTTGGCTGATACCTGTGTGGCGTTTGGTCCCTGCGTGAAGGCGCGTCCAAAAGTGAAGATTCCGCCCGAGCGATTAGGCGCGAACGCGTTCTGTTGGTTCACCATGTAACGGTAGCCCGCCTTCAATGCGTGACGGCTTAAGGTGTAGTGCAGGTTAACCTGCGGGTTGTAGACGTTGATGAACGTGCGCGATGTGACGCGGCCCGCGCCGAGGTTCTCCACGTCTGCGTCGGCCATGGCGAACCGCGGGAAGGTGGCGAAGGCGAGACTTTGAGCGAAGACGTCGGGGAAGCCCAGCGTGCGGACGTCGAAGCCTTCGCCATACATTTTGTTGGCGTCAAAATAGCGGGTGAACCCGACGCGGGCGTCGAAGACCATGCGCGAACTCATGATCCAGGTGTAGGAGCCGCCCGCTCCGATGTTGCCTCGCTCGAACTCGTCCTGGCCGTCGGTGGGATTGCCCGCCGGACGGCAGCAACTTTCGCCATAAAAGGCCGAGGAAGGGTCGGTGCGGTGGTTCCAGCCGTAGCGGAAGAAGAGACTGTGGTTCGCGTTGATCTGATGATCGACGCGCGAGGCGAGGCTGGCCCACTTGCGGCCGCCGATCTGCGGGTTTTCAAAATTCTGCAGACTCCCGCCCGCCGGTGTGCGATTGGGGAGGGGGTAATATTTGAGCGCGTTGACGGATACGGGGTCGAACCGGCCGAGAGGAACCTGGTTGCCTGGGAACGGCGAGCGGACGAACGCGGTGCCTTCCTGGCGAGTAGTGGCGGGATCGAAGATGTTGAATGGCCGGCCGGAGCGGTCGAGCGATTGCGAGAAATCTCCGGCGCGTTCGCGCTCGGTCGGGACGATGGCGCGGGCGAAGGAAGCGCCGCGGATTTGAGTGCCTTCGAAGTTGAAAAAATAATGCGTCTTGTCGATACCGTTGTAGATCTTGGGGATGCGGAAGGGCCCGCCGAAGGAAGCCCCGTAGGTGTTCTGTTTGAATTCGTTCTTGCGGCTCCCGATTCGGTTGGTGAAGAAGTTGGTGGCGTTGAGATTGTCGTTGCGTAGGTACCAATACGCCGTGCCGTGATACTGGTTGGTGCCGGATCGCGTGGAGACGTTTACGAAGGCGGCGCCGGCGTGGCCGAACTCGGCGTCGTAGCCGTTGGTTTGAACGCGCATTTCCTGAACCGCGTCAGGCGAAGGCGACAGCGAGACGTTGCTGATGCCCATGTTGGGGATTCCGTCGAGCAGAAACTCGCTGCGCGCTTCCGAACCTGCGGCGGCGAATGCGGACGGGCCTGCGACGTCCCAAGGATTCAGGGCGCCTGGGTCGCCCGTGTATTGAATGCCCGGCGACAGCGTAAGAAAAACGTAAGGATTGCGGCCGATCAGCGGCAGTTCGTTCAGCACCTGCGTGTTAACGGTGGTTCCGAGCGAGCCGGTTTCCGTGCGCAAGGCCGCAGCTTCGCCGGTCACGGTGACGCTTTCGGCGACTTCGCCGACGCTTAGCGCGATATCGATTGTGGTCGTTTCGCCGGTCACCAGTTCGACTCCGTCCTGCTGGAATCGCTTGAAGCCGGAACGTTCGGCTTCCAGGCGGTAGACGCCGCGATCGACGAGCGTGAAGCGGTAGAAGCCCGACTCGTCGGTGGCTTCGACGCGCGCGGCTCCAGTAGCTGTGTTGGTCAGTTTGATGGTGACGGACGGCACGGCTGCAGCGGTAGAATCGCGGACAATGCCGGTGAGGTTGCACTTATTGACTTGCGCCGGAAGCACGGCGCACGAAACCAATGCGGTGGCAAGCGCTATAGCGAGACGCATAGTTTTCCAGACCCCCGGCGCGAAAGTGTATCAATCGACGAAGTGCAGCGCAATCGCTGAATCGCGCTCAATTTCGCTCAATTGCGCTGATGTTCACCCACTCCAGAAATGTCTCCTGTCTTACCTCGATAGAATTGTCCTCTTATCCACGTTTCGGGCCGCCGGAGCGGAGCCCTGCGAGGCCGTGGGTCGA
>DASRHX010000306.1:0-5095 GCA_035650295.1 Bryobacteraceae bacterium
GACGCCGCCGATGCCGGCGAAATCGTCGCCGGTGACGACGCTAAACGGCGTACCGGTCTGCCACTGCGTGTTTCCGGATACCTGCCAACCTCCGGCCAGAGCGCGCTTTAAGCCGCCGCTGTTGCGGAAGAAAGGCAACTCATACACGTAGTTGACCATGATCATGTGGCGGGTGTCGAAGTTGGACGGCCCCCAGTAGTTCCGGTCGTCATAGCTGTTCCAAAGAATGTCGCGCCGGTTGGAGGCGTTGTCGTTGCTCTTCGAATACGTATACGCGAAGCCCAGCAACAGGCCTTTCGAGAAGCGCCGGTTGGCTTCGATTTGAATCGAGTTGTACTCGGAGCGCGCGGCATTCTCGTTGGCGTCGATCTGTGCAAAGCCTTTGTACGGGCGAAGCGCATTGACGTTCACGCCTGGATTCGCCTGTACCGTACCCGGTTGCAGTTGGTTGATGTTGCGAACGCGCTCCAAGTGCGTCCCCACGCGGCCGACATAGCCGACCGTGAGGATCGTGGAAAAGGGAAGCTCATGCTCAAACGTGGCATTCCACTGGTGGGCGCGAGGGATCTTGTACACCGGATCCTGCGTCATGTAGTAGAAGGGGAATCCGACACCTGCCGCGCCACCGGGATTGTCGACGTTTCCGTTTGAAACGGACACGAGCGGCTGGAAGGGCGCCTGTCCGCCGAGGAACACGTTGTCGGCGACGCCTGGACGTTGGTAGAACAATCCGTAGCCCGCGCGCACGACGCTCTTGCCCGAGAGGGCATAGGCCAGTCCCAAGCGAGGGGCCCAATTGTTCTTTTGCAGCTTCCCGTAGGTTTTGGAGCCGCCCGAGAAGAGACGGTTGAAGCTGGGGTCGCTGGCAATCGCGACACGGCCGACTGCCGCATCGGGCCAACCGTCGCCGGGAATCACGATTCCGTTGTAGCGGTCGCCGCTCAACACATTGCCCGTGCGAGGATCCATCACGACTGCTTTAGCGGGGTCGTAGCGGCTAGGATCGAATACGGCCATGTTCCGCCAGAGGCTGTAGTAGTAGGGCTGCATGATCGTGTAGCGAAGGCCCAGTTCCAGCCTCAATTTTGAGGTCGCCTTCCAGGAATCCTGCGCGAACGCTTCAAACATGTGTCCGCGATAGGGGGTGTAAGAGCGAGGGCCGATCTCGGCGTAGCTGTCGAAGAGGCCGAGTGCGGTGTTGGCAATGGCCAAACCTGAGGAGGGCGCCCCGGCGCGAGTATCAGAAAAAATGAATCGCCCATTTTGATTGTTCGTGCCGCCGGGTACGCCAGTGACGTTGATCTGATCGAAATCGTTCTGCCCCGCACGCTCGAATAGGCCGCCGACTTTGAAAGTGTGGCTGCCCCAAATCTTGGTCAGATTGTTGGACAGGACGTAGATCGGTCCCGCCGATTGTGCCGGGTACGGGCCGCCGTCCACTTCGTTGAACTGATTGATGGTAATCGTCGGGATCTTGTCGAAGATTTCCTTCCGATCTGGAAAGATATACGGGTAGTTGATGCCGTACGCGCTACGCCGGTGGACTCCGCGCTCCGTTTCGACGCCGATGTAGACGCGGTCGACCGACGCAGTGACGAGAAACTCGTTGAGCATCGTCGGCGAGATCGTCCAGATGTGATTAACCGAGCCCGTGTCGTTCGGACGGTCCAAAGTTTGTATCGCGCGATCGAAGGTGCCGCGAAACGCCGAAAGTTCATCGAACTCGTAGTTCATCCAACGCACGCGCACGGCATGACTTGCGGATGGGATGAAATCGACGCTCAGAGTATCTTTGCGCTGGTTCTGCGGCTGCGGCCTTCCAGCAAACCAGTTGTTCCGTCCCTGCTGATAGCCCGGGCTTGCATCGGGGAAGGACTTCAACAGCCCCAACCCATTGGCGCTGAGGCGGCTGGCAGGGATGATGTTACCCGCGAAGGGCTGCCCCGTCGTTGGATCGGTAATCGTGCGCACGCCCGTGAAAAGAGGGTTGGGCGAGAGCAATTCGCTAAAATTGCCCTGCCTCATCAGCGCGGTGGGGACCACACCCGTGTTGGTCACTTCGCGGCGGTATTTTACCCACTCCTGAGCCCAGAGAAAGAAGAGCTTGTTACGGTCTGTGTTGAATTTTCCGGGAATGAATACGGGCCCGCTAGCGACGTACCCAAACTGGTTGTAGGTATTCTGCGGCTTTACCTGGCCGTTCACGTTGCGCTGCCACGAATTGGCGTCGAGCGAACGGTTGCGAAGGTACTCATACCCTGTGAAATGAAAATCACGCGAACCGCTTTTCGTCACCATGCGTACCTGGCCGCCGGCTGATCTTCCATATTCAGCGTTATAGTTCGAAGTCAGAATCTGAACTTCCTGAACCGTATCGGGATCGGCGGTGCCGACAGAGGTGCCGTTCGACCGCGTGCGGATGCCCACCGCTCCGTCGAATGTGATGAGAAAGTCCTGCGTCCGCGCGCCGTTGATCGTCAGGCCCGCGGAATCAAGTCCAAACGTGAACCGGTTCATCGCCGCGCCGCGCACACCGGGCTTCAACTGCGCCAATAGTAGCGGGTTGCGCCCATTCAAAGCCATGTTCTCGATTTGTGTCGCTTCGATCGTTTTGCCTACGGTAGCGGAATCCGCCTGAACCTGCGCCACCGAAGCAATCACCTCAACGCTTTCGGTGACCGCGCCGACATCGAGGCCGATCTCGATGGAAAAAGGCACCGCCGCATCCAGCTTGTTAGAACGCCGGACGTATTTCTTGAATCCCGTCGCCTCTGCCGACACCGTGTAATAACCCGGCGGGAGATTGGTGAGGATGAAGTATCCCTCTTCGTTTGTTGTCGCTGCGCGCTCCAGGCCGTTGGCCTCGTTTATCGACACGACACGGGCGTTGGGGACGCTGCCCCCGGCCGAATCGCGCACGAAACCAATGATTTGGGAGGTATCGGACTGCGCGAACAATCCTCCCGTGACGAGCGCTGTGCCCAAAAATGCACAAAACAGGCCAAAGCGTACATGGCTCTTCATGATCACACCCCTTTCTGTGGACTCGGACAGCCCTGTCCAAGCCTGGCATTGCTACGGGGAAGTGGAAGTGGCGCTACAACTAAGATGTCGAAAGGTACCCCACACCTGACCACAATGACCCCGCACACAGTTGGTTAACATCCCCCTCTGACGAAGTCAAAGCGTAATTTATAAGAAAAATTTAATGCAACTTGTCGCTTATTTGTTCTCATTTTGTACCAATCACTTACGGGGAACCGAGCGTCACGTGTGGGAGATTGGCAACGTTTGCGAAGAGGGCTACTGCCGTTACAAGTTGATGTCCAATTCACGACGGGTCCGTGGAGAATTAGAAGGGGCTTACCGCCTGCCTTGGTGAGCGTGAGCCAGTAGGCGGGCACCACCATGCGGTGTGTGCACAGGGTGATTTTGCGAAAGGAATTAAGATAGAAGCATGTTGGACAACTCCTTCGTTATTGCGGGGCGTACGTTCTCTTCGCGACTGATTGTAGGAACGGGAAAGTACCGCAGTTTTCCGGAAATGAAGCGGTGTCACGAAGCCTCGGGCGCGGACATGGTGACCGTGGCGGTGCGGCGCGTGAACCTGACCGACAAGACCAAGGAGTCGTTAATTGACTATATCGATCGTGACCGGTTGTTCATTCTACCGAATACGGCCGCCTGTTACACGGCCGAAGAGGCGATTCGAACAGCACGGCTAGGCCGCGAAGTCGGACTCTCGAATTGGGTCAAGCTCGAAGTGATTGGCGACCAACAGACCCTATTCCCGGACAACGTGGGGCTGCTCGAAGCGACACGTGTGCTCGCCAAGGAAGGCTTCGTGGTGCTGCCGTACACAACCGACGACCCCGTGAATGCGCGCAAGCTGATTGACGCTGGAGCCGCCGCTGTCATGCCATTGGCCGCGCCTATTGGCTCTGGTCTCGGCATACAGAACACCACAAATCTGCGCATCATCCGCGAACAGATCACCGAGGTGCCGCTGATCGTGGATGCGGGCGTGGGGACCGCCTCCGATGCCGTCATCGCCATGGAACTTGGCTACGACGGGATTCTGATGAACACCGCCATCGCCGAAGCCGAGGACGCCGAACAGATGGCCATGGCGATGAAACTGGCAACCGAGGCCGGACGCCTGGCGTTTCTGGCGGGCCGGATGCCGAAACGGCTCTATGCCTCGGCCAGTTCCCCGCTGGCGGGTGTTGTGCGCTAGTGGCTGGATTGTGTATCATGTAGCTTACGGCTACTGGCCCGTGGGCTGTCCGCCTGACAGTCTGCCCCTAAAAGCCCCCAAGTTCCCAAACGTTAAGAGGTTGAGTTATGTACGCAGTGATCGAAACCGGCGGTAAGCAGTATCGCGTCGCGACCGGAGATACGGTGCGCGTGGAAACCTTGCAGGGCGAAAAAGGAAGCGCAGTGGAGTTTACTCCGCTTGCCGTGGTCCGCGAGGCAGGCGACGTGGTAACCGGCGGCTCACTCAGTGCAGCCAAAGTGAAGGGCACCATCACCAACCATGGGCGCGCCGACAAAGTGATCGTTTTCAAGTTCAAGCGCAAGAAGCAGTACAAGCGTACGATCGGCCACCGGCAGAACTTTACGGCAATCAAGATTGATGAGATCTCGGCGTAGCCCGCCGGGACCTAGGAGTTAACCATGGCAAGCAAAAAAGGAATGGGCAGTTCCCGGAACGGCCGCGATTCAAATGCGCAGCGTCTGGGAGTGAAGGCTTTCGCGGGTGAGACGGTCAGCGGCGGTTCCATTCTGGTCCGGCAGCGCGGCACGCGCTTTAACCCGGGCGAAAATGTGGGTATTGGTAAAGACGACACGTTGTTTGCGAAGCTTCCCGGCGTAGTGGAATTCCGCGACCGTGGCCGTCTGGGCCGGTTCATCAGTATTCGTACAGCTTCGTAGCATTAGTCAGCCTGCATCTCAATCGGCCGCCGGTGCAGCCACTGGCGGCCATTTTTCTGTCTACCCTCTAACCCGAACTCAGGTGTCGCGTGTTCATTGATGAAGTAAAGATTCGCGTTAAGGCTGGCAACGGCGGCAACGGCTGCATGGCCTTCCGGCG
>DASRHX010000307.1:0-6212 GCA_035650295.1 Bryobacteraceae bacterium
AACCGGCCGACCACGCCACGAACATGAAATACGTACTGCAGGTTTTGCGCGACGGGTTCGAAGTGAGCTATCGCGAAATGGCGCCGACGGCGGGCTCCAGGCTCGAGCTTGATATCGTCTCCGGTGGCACCATCGCCCGCGCAACGGCCAACTGCGGCAACGCCCCATACCGCGCCCAAAACGGCGCGAGCATCTGGTATTGCTGAAGCTACACCGGACTCCGCTTGTTCACGTAATCCAGCACCTCTTGCGGCACCTTGAACTCGGCCGCCGAACCATTGCCCATAAAACCAATCTCTTTGATCCCTTCGCGCGAAGTGAAGTACGCATCCGACGACAATCTTCGCGCAAGATCGAAGAACTCAATCCCTGGGTTCAACTGCGCGCTCGCGTTCTTGCGGTAGGCGATCAGGTCCAACACCTCGGTGCGTTGCGCGGCGCTCGCCTTCAAGAAGTTGGTCTTGAAGCGCCGGTCGAACTCGTTGTCCAACCACAACAGCCCGCCAGTGAACGGATACGCGAACTCCGCGTTGTTGCTTGCCAGAAGATCAATGAACTCCGCCGCCCCAGCCTTCCGCGCTCCGGGGATGATGATGTCGCTCAGCACGGCGAGCGTCTCGAATTCATGCGCGTTGAACAGTTTGGGCTTGTATACGCCTCCCGCCGCCGCCCTCTTCTCCGCCGCCACATGCTGGTGCACCTGGGCCGACGACTCCTCGCTCAACGCACCCGCAAGCGCCGTGACGGCGAGGCTCCTTATCAGCGAGCGGCGGCTCGTCTCGGTGGCATCCGCCGTGATGATCTCCTCGGTTCGAATCAGCTCAGACATTGCCTTTTTTCATCTCCTCGGCGAGATACTCAGAGGTGCGCCACGCCATCGCGTTGATGGTCAAGGTCGGGTTCTTGTCAGGATTGCTCACAAACGGCGCGGCATCGGCGACGAAAAGGTTCTTCACTTCGTGACCCTGACAGTATTTGTTGAGCGCCGAAGTCTTCGGGTCGTTGCCCATGCGCACCGTGCCCAACTCGTGGATGATCGTGCCGCCCACGGAGATTCCGTCGCTTTCGCGCTCGGGATTGCGCAAGCCCAGCACCGTGCCGCCCATTTTCTCGATGATCGCCGTGAAGCTCTGATGCATATGCTTCACCATCTTCAACTCATGCTCGCTCCAGCGGAAATGGAAACGCAGCACCGGGATTCCCCACCGGTCGACGACCGTGGGATCGATCTCGCAGAAGGTGTGCTCGTTCGGAATCATCTCGCCGCGGCCGCTCAGGCCGATGTTGACGCCATAGTCCTCGATGATCTTCTTCTTCAGCGAAGCGCCGTAACCCTCATGCCTGCGGCACGAACCGTGCGTAGAGCCAACGGTAGGCATTCCATAGCCGCCGCCCACCTCCACGTGATAGCCGCGAGGAAAATCCTTGTTCTTCTTTTCCAGCTCCCACCACGGCATGTACACATGGCCGCCGCCATAACCATCGGAGTTGTAGCGCGGCATGCCTTCAAGCGCCGGAATGCGTCCGCTCAGTCCATAGCCAACGGTGTCGGTAAGATTCCGCCCAACCACGCCGTTTGAGTTGCAGAGCCCATTCGGCGCATGCGAGCTCTTGGAATTCAGCAGCAGCCGTGCACTCTCGCACGCACTGGCCGCCAGCACCACCGCGCGGCAACGAATCTGCTTTTCCGTGCGCGTCGTCTTATCGATGTAGCTCACAGCGGTAACCTTGCCCGAGCCGTCGGTGACCAACTCCCGAGCCATGGCATTCGACAAAATGCGAACGTTCCCGGTTTTCATGGCCGGGAAGATCTGCACCTGGCTGGAGGAGTAATTCGCGGCGGTGACGCAGCCTCGCCCGCACTGGCCGCACCAATGGCACGCCGGGCGCCCGTTGTGATTCTTCGTGATGATGCTCATCCGCGAATGAATGCAGGGAATGCCTAGCGAGTTGCTGGCCCGCTGCACAAGGATCTCATGCGCGCGCGGCGGCGGGGGAGGCATGAACTGGCCGTCGGGGGCGCTGCGAATGCCTTCTCGCGAACCGCAAACCCCAATGAAGCGCTCCGCCTTGTCATAGTAGGGCGCGATCTCGTCGTAGGTGACGGGCCAATCTGTGCCCAGGCCGTCGAATGAATGTGGTTTGAAATCGTAATCCGCAAAGCGCAGCGTGATGCGGCCGTAGTGATTCGTGCGGCCTCCCATGATGCGCGAACGAAACCAGCGGAATTTGTTTCCCGGCGCGGTCGTGTACGGTTCGCCCTCGATGTCCCAATAGCCGTTGGGCGCGAGAAAAAAGCCAAAAGGATACTTGCCCTCGTACGATTCGCCCGCCGGACCCGCCGCACGATGATCGTAATCGTACGGCATCTTGTGCTCCTTGAAGTCGCGCGCTGGATTCAGCATCGGACCGGCTTCAAGGAGCGTCACTTTCACTCCTAGATTGGCCAGAACATGCGTTACCGTCCCGCCACCGGCTCCCGAGCCGATGACAACGACCTCATGCACCTCCGGAGTGCGAATCACCTGTGGCATCTAGTGATGGTACAGCAACAGCCGCAGGTGCCGCGATAGGAGTTTAGGACGCGCGGTGCATGTGCGTGGACAGTATGGGCAGCCTCGGCGTCGACAGTTTAAAACCGGGAATCAAGAGGGCCTGGAAATTGACGCGAACGTCCTCCTTGCCCGGCTCAATGGCCCTAGGCTGGGGCCGTCGCATCGGCGTCTCTTCCTTCGCCGCGCAAGCCTTGGCCAGTGAAGCTAATGATAGTGATGTCGGGATACCCATAAAATCTTTCAACTCCTAGTTCCTTGTAACTGTTAACGGCGCTCTCAATTTGAATGTCAGGGGGGCCTCCGACGGAATTACCGCCGGGTCGCCCTTGGTTGCCAGGACTACGCCTGTACCCGCGCCTGCTCCGGCGCCCGCGCCAATGGCTGCGCCCTTTCCACCACCGGCAATGGCGCCAATTGCCGCTCCAATACCGCTTGCCACGCCGACTTTCACGGCGTCCTCTTTCTTGGTGCCCTTGGCTACGTGGGTCACTGAACTGGTCGTAATGTCTACCTCGCGTCCATCCACTTCCAGCGACGTGAGCTGCACGGTGATGGAGGCGCGCCCTTTTACGCGGCCGCCATCGTCCGAATTGGAAACTACGCCAAAAGCTCGTGCGCCTTTGGGCGCCACTACGTAGCTGCCGGCAATCAACGGCTCGCGTAACGTGGCTTCAAATTTCGTTCCGTTCTCAGCCGTCTTTGTGGACAAAGTCTGCACGGTTCGCACGGCGACCGCCGTTCCTTCGGCAACTGTCACCGGCGCGGGCTTCGGAACCACAGGTGCGGGTCGACTGGCCAACGGCTGCGTTTGTGGGGTCGACGATGGGCTACCCGGATTCGCGGGCACTCCCTGCACTTCAGACTTCTCGGGGGGCGCCTGGCCCTGCGGAGGTTCGCTCGGCTTCGTGCATCCGACAGCCGCTATGAGCAACGACACTGACATGCAAATCATCAGTGCACGCATCTCAAGTAAGCGTCTCATCCTAATTTCCTCCATCTCTGTGAAAGCAGTCTAGTGGCCAACTTTTCATTCCTTTATATTGTTGAAAACAAATCGTAGATGCAACCGGCGAGCAGGGAAGGAATTCCCTCGCTGTAAACTTTACAGGCCACTTCTATATTCCCAGTACCTTCAAGTACTTAGTAATGAAGGACTTACCTAGGTGTCCTCCTCCGATATTCACCTTAGAGAATCAGCATGCAATCACCGTAGGAATAAAAGCGATAACCACAGCCGATGGCATGCTCGTACGCGGCCTTTGTCAGCTCGCGCCCGGCCAGCGCGCACACCAGAACGAACAGGCTCGACTGCGGGAGATGGAAGTTTGTCAGGAGCGCGCCCGTGCGCCGGAACACAAACCCGGGTGAGATAAAAAGCGACGTCTCGCCGCTCATCCCCAACGCCGCGCTCTCAATGGTGCGTAAAGCCGTCGTACCCACCGGGATCACGCGGCTCGCCGCACGCATCTGCGCTTCCGCGTCAGTCGGCACCTCAAACCGCTCGGCATGCAGCTTCACCTGCTCCAGCTCCGAAACATGAATCGGCTGAAACGTCCCCAGGCCAACGTGCAACGTGACGCGCGCAATCTCCGCTCCCGCCCGCGCGCATGCCTCCAGCACCTCCGGTGTAAAGTGCAACCCCGCTGTCGGCGCGGCCACCGAGCCGCGCGCCTGCGCGTACACAGTCTGGTAGCGCTCGCGGTCCGCCGTCGTGTCCGCGCGGTGGATATAAGGAGGAAGGGGCACGTGCCCCAGTTGCTCCAGCCGCCGCCAAAAGTCGCCCTCCACGGCGAAGCGCAGAAGACGTTCGCCATGTTCGTTACGCCCGAGAATCGTAGCGCGCAAGCCTTCGCCGAAGTCGATTTCATCGCCCGAACGCAGTTTTCGCCCTGGGCGCATCAGTGCAAGCCACGTCAGCGAGTCGGCGCTCTCCGGCCGGACGAGCAGCGCTTCGACGCTTCCCGTGAATCCAGTGCGGTGGCCATAGAGGCGGGCAGGGATGACGCGCGAGTCGTTCAGCACCAGGCAGTCGCCGGGACGCAGATACTCCGGCAGATCCCGGAACATACGGTCTTCCCATCGGCCTTCGGCCCGATGAACAACCAGCATGCGCGAGGCGGCGCGGTCGGCCAGCGGCTCTTGCGCGATGCTTTCGGGGGGTAAGTGGAAGTCAAATTCGGAAATCTGCAAGGGACTCCCCGCTACAATAACAAGTTGCTGATCCTGGGCATCGAAAGCTCGTGCGATGAGACTGCCGCCGCGGTGCTGGCCGACGGCCCGCGCGTGATTTCCTCGGTCGTCGCCTCGCAATTGGACACGCACGCCAAGTACGGCGGCGTGGTTCCCGAACTCGCCTCGCGCGAGCATCTCCGCGCCATCGTGCCGGTCGTGGCGGAAGCAATGGAACGTGCAGGCGCGCGCTACGCGGATCTTTCGGCCGTGGCGGTCACGGAAGGTCCCGGGCTCGTAGGCTCGCTTTTAGTGGGTATGACATTCGCCAAGTCGCTCGCAATGGCGTTGGGACTGCCGTTGATCGCCGTGAACCACTTGGAGGGCCACATCCATGCCGTCGTTATGGAAGCGCGCGGCGAGGGACATGAGATCGAGTTGCCGGCCGTGGCGCTGGTCGTCTCCGGCGGGCACACGCACTTGTTCGCGGTGAAGCCCGGTTATCGCTATGAGCTGCTCGGCCGAACGCGCGACGACGCTGCTGGTGAAGCCTATGACAAGGTGGCCAAGCTGCTGGGGTTCAGTTATCCGGGCGGTCCCGTAATCGATATGCTCGCGCCCTTCGGTGATCCCGGTGTCGTCGCGTTCACCTTCGCCAAGATGAAAGGCAACGCCCTCGACTTCAGTTTTTCGGGAATGAAGACGGCGGTGCTGCGCTGGTTCGAATCGCGCGGGATGGAGTCCGAAGTAGCCGCTCGCCGCGCCCTACTCAAACACACGCCGCGTCCCGCGGTCGACGACTGGCTCACCGTCACACCGAAGGCGACGCTCGATCTGCTCGCCAGCTTTCAATCCGCCGTCGTCCGCGAACTCACGCGGCGCGCTGCCGAAGCCATCGAGGTATCGGGCGCGCGGGCGCTGATCGTCTCCGGCGGCGTTGCTTCCAATCGGGCTCTCCGCACCGCAGCCACCGAACGGACTTTCGGTTGTCCCGTCTACTTTCCCACTCCCTCGCTCTCGACCGACAACGCCGCCATGATCGCCGCCGCGGCTTTCCCCAAATTCGAGCGACGCGAATTCGCGGGGATGGATTTACGTGCGAAGGCGGGGCTGACCTTGGCCTGATCCCGCCTTCGCAGCTCACTCTAAAAGTACAAATGCAAATTTAGCTTGATGAACCTTGGCAGGTTCCCCTGCACGAAGTTCAATCGTCCGAAGTTCGCGTTCGTTACGTCGTTGCCATTAGCAATGAGACCCGTGTACCACGGATGGTTGAACCCATTCACCATCTCAAACCGGAACTGCGCGCGGATCTGTTCGTGAATCGGGAAGTTCTTCGAAGCCGAGATGTCCCAATTCTGATACCCCGGCACGCGCACGTCGCTGAACAGCGTGGGGAAGTTCCGCAGCGCGTAGGTCGTCTCCGCGCGGGGCACCAAGCGGCCCGTCGACGGGTTGATCCACTTGCTTGTATCAAACCACTTGTCC
>DASRHX010000308.1:0-2587 GCA_035650295.1 Bryobacteraceae bacterium
CCACGAGGGAAATATACGTCGTCAACGCGCGTCGCGACGGCTACTTCTTCAACGCGCCATTCGTCATTGCGGTCATGACCTTGCTCGGCAGCATGATGGGGCTACTGTGCGTCGCCCGGCTGGCCGGCGATGCGGCAGCGCGCGACGTGCAGACGCGGATGGATCCGCTCTTTTACACCACGCCCGTCGGCAAGGCAGCGTACCTGCGGGGCCGATTTCTTGCGGCCTTCGTCCTCTATGCGGGGATCCTGTTGGCCGTGCCGCTAGGATTGCTGCTCGCCGTCGTCCCGAGCCCGGAGACTGAACTCATGGGTCCATTCCGTCCGGCTGCCTATCTCGGCGCTTATCTGTCCCTTGCGCTGCCGAACGCCTTCGTCTCGACAGCATTCCTGTTTTCGATGGCTCTACTGGGCCGGCGAGCCATGGCGAGTTACCTCGGCGGTGTGCTCCTCTTTGCCGTGGACGTCTTCAGCCGGAGGTTCTTGGCCGCGAAGTTAGATTGGTGGGAACTTGCGAAACTGCTGGACCCTTTCGGCATGACAGTGCTCGGCGAGCTTTCGAGGGTATGGACGCCGGTTGAAAAGAGCACGCATTTGATCGGACTGCAGGGCTCCCTCCTCTTGAACAGATTCCTTTGGATCGGCATTGCCTTGGGCGTGCTCACGCTCGCGCACCACCGCTTCCGCCTCGCACACCACACATCGGGCGGCCGGCGGAGCCGCGGCGAGGGGCCGGGAGAACAGGAAATCCCGATCAGCGACGCTGCCGTACATGTGGCGCCGCGGGTGCGCCGGACATTCGGTTTCACGACACACGCGCATCAGATGCTGACCGTCGCGCGCGAATCTTTCGCGGAGATCGTGATGAGCTGGGGCGGCCTTGTCCTCGCCGGGATGGCGGCGCTCGCGGCTCTCAGCGCCACCCAAATCGATCACATGGGAGTGCCCCTGTTCGCGACTGCCAAGAGCATAACCGCCTTTTTAGCTGAGCCCTTGACAAGTCCACAGGAATTTTTCGGGATGATGGTCCCGTTGTTTATCCTCATTTACGCGGGCGAGTTAGTCTGGCGGGAACGGGAAGCGCGCCTGAACGAAATCACCGGCGCTTCGCCGGTCCCGGAACGGGTCTACTTCCTCGGCAAGTTCGTGGGGCTTTGCCTGGTGCTCGTCGCGCTGCAAGCGCTCATGATCGCGGTGGGGATGCTCGTCCAGGTCTTCCTGGGTCACTTCGATTTCCAGCCCGGCCTGTACGTGCGGATTCTCTTCGGGCTTCAGCTCCCCGACTACCTTCTCTTCACCCTGCTTGCGCTCACGGTTCACGTGCTGGTGAATCATAAGTACGTCGGACATCTCGTTGTCGTCATCGTCTACGCCGTCATGGCCTTTGGCCCGGCGCTGGGAATCGGGCACAACCTGCTAGTTTACGGATCCGACCCTGGCTGGACATATTCGGACATGCGCGGCTTCGAACCATTCATCGGGCCGTGGCTCTGGTTCAAGTTCTACTGGGCCGCATGGGCGCTGTTGCTGTCTGTGGCGGCGACGCTGTTCTGGGTAAACACAAAGGAAGCGGACCTGGGCTC
Source organism: Bryobacteraceae bacterium (assembly GCA_035650295.1). Taxonomy (GTDB): domain Bacteria; phylum Acidobacteriota; class Terriglobia; order Bryobacterales; family Bryobacteraceae; genus JAFLBB01. The sequence goes on from DASRHX010000308.1 coordinate 1,583, forward strand.
GCGGCTCGCGCTGGCGCGCCGCCGCTTCACGCCTAGAGCCGCAGGACTCGCGGTCGCTGCCGCTGCCCTCATTCTCACGTTAGGCAGTCTCATCTTCTACAACACGAACGTGCTGAATTCGTACCGGACGGCCTCCGATGGCCTCGCGTGGCGCGCCGAGTATGAGCGGCGGTACGGACAGTACAAGAGCCTTCGGCAGCCCGAACTCACCCGCGCCAACCTTAAAGTTGAGATCTATCCCAGCCGGCGGGAGGCCGAGATCCGCGGCACGTTCCATCTCGCGAACACCAGCCCGGACGCGATCGACTCCGTCCATCTCGCCACCAAGTCGGCGGTCCAGACAATGGCCGTCCGCTTCGACCGGCCAGCCAGGAACGTGCTTTCCGATGAGGCGTTCGGCCACCGGATTTATGCTTTGGAGACACCGCTCCGGCCCGGCGAGTCGCTGCAGCTCGATTTCGAGGTGCATTCCAAGCCTCGCGGGTTCCCCAACCGCGGCATGGATGCCTCAGTCGTCGCCAACGGTACCGCCTTCACCAATGACACGTGGCTGCCCGCCATCGGCTATCAGGCGGACCGCGAACTGCGAACTGCCGGCGATCGCCGCAAGTATGGATTGGCCGCGCGGCCTGAGACGCCAAAGCTCGACGACGGAGAAGCACGGCGCGACGCGGGAGGGGCCGCTCGGATCGCGTTTGAGGCGGTCGTTGGCACCGGCGAAGGTCAAGTCGCCGTCGCGCCCGGGAGGTTGCGCAGGACGTGGACGCAAGGCGGACGGCGCTACTTTCACTACGCGACCGATGTTCCGATCCGGAATCACTACGCGTTCTTCTCCGCGGCCTACGCCGTGCATGAAGGGCGGTGGAATGATACTTCGATAGAGATCTTTCACCATCCGACCCACGCGTGGAACGTGGACCGCATGGTCCGAAGCACACAGGCGTCGCTGGACTATTACACGCAGCAGTTCGGCCCGTACCCGCACGGCCAGCTCAGGTTGATCGA
>DASRHX010000309.1:0-10856 GCA_035650295.1 Bryobacteraceae bacterium
TCGCGGTAATACCAATACCAGAGCGCCGCCCAAAACAAACCCAACATGCCGAATACCAGAAACGGAACGCGCCAGCCGTATGCGGCGATGAGCCATACGACAACCGGCGGCGTAAAGGCCGCTCCCAGCCGCGACCCGGCATGGGTGATGCCCTGGGCGTAGCCGCGCTCGGTGGGAAGCATCCAGCGCGACAGGCTGCGCGTGGCGATGGGAAACGCGCCGGCCTCGCCGACGCCGAACAGGAACCGCACGACGCCCATCGAGACGGCGCTAAAACTGGCCGCGGTCAATGCCGTGAAGGCGCTCCACCAAGTCACAATCAGCGAGAGAGCGCGGCGAGGGCCGATGCGGTCACCGAGCCAGCCGCCGGGAATCTGAAAGAGCGCGTAGCCCCAACGGAACGAACTAAGAATCCATCCCATCGCCACGATCGAAATGCCCAGCTCCTGTTGAATGGACGGAACGGCCGCGCTGATCACCACGCGATCCATGTAGGTGATCATGTAGGCGAGAACGGTAAGCCAGAGGACAACGTGGCGGACGCGCGTGGGACGCTGCACAGTTCGTGCATCGTATCATAGGCACTTACACATGCCCGCTCCCGACCCCCTTCCGTTGGTTGCCGTCATCATGGGCAGCCGCTCGGACTGGACCACCATGCAGCACTGCGCCGAAACGCTGGCGCAATTCGCCGTCCCGCATGAATGCCGCATCGTCAGCGCTCACCGCACACCAGATCTGATGACCCAATACGCAAAGGCCGCCCGCGAGCGTGGCATCGAGGTCATCATCGCCGCCGCCGGCGGCGCCGCTCATCTGCCCGGAATGACCGCCGCCCACACCACGCTTCCCGTGCTCGGCGTTCCCATCGAAAGCGCCGTGCTGCGCGGGGTCGATTCGCTCCTCAGCATCGTGCAAATGCCGGGCGGCATTCCCGTCGCTACGCTTGCCATCGGAAAAGCAGGCGCGATTAACGCAGCGCTGCTCGCCGTCTCGATCCTCGCCAACAAGCATCCAGGCTACTCGGCAAAACTCGACACCTTTCGACAGAGTCAGACGAAACGCGTGCTGGAGGATTCGCTTTCGTGAAGGCTGGGCTTTGCCGTCCCATCCCGCCCGGCGCCACCGTGGGCGTCCTCGGCAGTGGGCAATTGGGCCGCATGTTCGCCATTGCCGCGCGCCGCATGGGCTACCGCGTGCACACCTTTTCGCCGGACTATGACACTCCGACCGGGCAGGTGTCCGATCTGGAGGTGAAGGCCAGCTACGACGACCTCGACGCCGTGCGTGAATTTGCGCGTTCGGTCAGCGTCGTCACGTTCGAGTTCGAAAATGTCTCCTCCGCCGCCACCGCCGCAGCGGCCGAGTTTGCGCCTGTCCGGCCTTCGGGCGAAGTTCTGCACATCACACAACATCGCCTGCGTGAGAAAACGTTCCTCCATGAACGCGGCTTTCCCGTGACTCCATTCGAAGTCGTCAACTCGGCCGACGCGCTTCCGCACGCCGTAGCCGAACTGGGCCTGCCCGCGATCCTGAAATCCGCCGGCTTCGGCTACGACGGCAAGGGCCAGGCCAAGATCACCACGGACACGGATCTCGCCGCCGCTTATCTCCAGGCTGGTGGCGGGGACTGCGTGCTTGAAGCCTTCGTCGATTTTGAGTGCGAATTCTCCGTGATCGCCGCGCGCGCGCTGGATGGCAGCTTCGCCCACTATGGCGCCGTCGAGAACGAACACACGAATCATATTCTCGATGTCACGACCGCGCCCGCTTCCATTCCCCATGAAGCTGCGCGCGAGGCGATCGAGATCACGCGCGGCGTCCTTGAAGCGCTCAATGTCGTCGGCGTTCTGTGCGTCGAGTTCTTTCTCGAACGTACCGGCCGCGTGCTCATCAACGAACTCGCTCCGCGACCGCACAACTCCGGCCACTTCACCTTCGACGCCTGCGTCACGTCGCAGTTCGAGCAGCAGTTGCGCACCATCTGCGGCCTCGCGCTTGGTTCCACCGAACAACTTCGTCCCGCAGCCATGGCCAATCTGCTCGGCGATCTGTGGGCGCGCGGCGAGCCCGATTGGGCCGCCGTAGCCGCGTTGCCCGATGTGAAGCTCCACGTGTATGGCAAAGCCGCCGCCCGCCCAGGCCGAAAAATGGGCCACCTCACCGCCATGGCCAACACCGCCGAAGAAGCCGCTGCCCGCGTCCGCCACGCCCGCGAGGTCTTGACCTGCGCTTGAGCCAATTCGTACCTCATCCCCCGCGTATCTGGTTGAGGTTAGTTATGCGGCCCCTTCTGCTGATACTTCTGTTATTACTGGTCGTTTGCGCGGTCTTCGCGCAAGGCTCACCTCAACTCAAAATTGTGAGCGGCCTTTGCAGGACGATTCTCAACAATACGCAATCCGACACCAAACCCTGCGAGTTGAACGTGAGCGCTGACGGCCAGGTACCAGCGGGCACGACCGTCAGGCTGCGACAGGTATCCGCTTATTGCACGAGCCCTATTGATCGCGCCGTTCGCCTGGTTCGACTCGATACCCAGCTATCGAACGTCAACACCGATATGCACCATACCTTCGTGCAGGTGATGCGCCGCGAGGTGCGCTCACCCGGTTTGCACGCCGAATATCAAGGCTCGCAACTGATGGACGCCTACGCCGGCCCAGGTTCGCGCATCATGGCCACAGTCGCCGCGGAGCTGGGCAGCATCAATCCGCCGATCCACTGCGAAGTGCGGTTCCAGGGAACGGTCGTGAACTGATCGCTGCCTGTCCCGTGATGCATACTGCCTGTATGCGCCGCGCGGCCCTTTTGCTTCTGCCCTTCGCACTCTTGGCTCAAGACTGGCCCCAACTGCTTGGCCCCAATCGCGACGGCGTCTACACAGGTCCCTTTTCGCCGAAGCCCCCGTTGAACAAGCTGTGGGAGCACAAGGTCGGCGAGGCTTTTTCGGCGCCCGTCGTCTCCCAAGGCCGTGTGCTGATCTATCACCGCCTTGGCGATGAAGACATCCTGGAATCGCTTGATCCTGCCAGCGGCAAGACGCAATGGACCTTCAAATACAAGACCGGCTACCGTGACGACTTCGGTTTTCTCGAAGGCCCGCGCGCCGCGCCCACGGTGGATGGCGACCGGGTCTATCTCTTTTCCGCTGAAAGCGTCCTACGCTGCGTTGCGCTCGCCACCGGCAAGCTCATTTGGCAGGTCGACGCCCGCGAAAGGTTCGGCGCCGCCAAGGAATACTTTGGCGCGGCCCCAGCGCCCATTGTGGAAGGCAAGCTGCTGCTGGCCAATGTCGGCGGCCGGCGCGACGGCGGCATCGTTGGCCTCGACAAAATGACCGGAGCGACCGTCTGGAAGGCGGCGCCCGACGAAGCCGGCTATTCCTCGCCGAATGTCGTCACCATTAATGGCGCGCGCCACGCGCTCTTTTTCACTCGTACCGGCCTCATCGACGCCGATCCCGCCAACGGCAACATCCGCTTCCAACTCCGATGGCGCGCCCGGATGGCGGCGAGCGTCAACTCGGCCGTCCCGCAAGCCGCGGGCAGCCTCGTATTTCTGTCGGCGAGCTACGGCACTGGAGCGACCGTCCTTGACATCTCCGGCAACTCCTACAAACAGCTCTGGCAAGGCGACGACGAGCTCTCCAATCACTACGCGACCTCGGTGCAACTGAACGGATATCTCTATGGATGGCACGGCCGCCAGGAGATGGGGCAAGAACTGCGCTGCATTGAGATGCGAACGGGCAAAGTGCGATGGTCCATTCCCAATCTGCGCGCCGGCACGGTCACCCTCATGAAGGACCACCTTCTTGTGATCACCGAAGCGGGCGATGCCATCATCGCCCCAGCCACGCCTGCCTCCTTTCATCCGATTCTGAAGAAGAAATTGCTCGAACCCACCGTTCGCTCCTACCCGGCTCTCTCCGACGGGCGTCTCTATATAAGGAATGAACAGACGCTGGCGGCCTTTACAATTCGATGAAACTGCGCGTGATACCCTGAGGTTCGTGCGGCAAATACTCGTTTTTGCACTAATTTTGCCGGCTCTAGCGGCGGCGCCGGAACCCTCGGGACTCGTGAAAATCCTCGCCGAAGAGCTGAACAGGAACTTCACGACGCTTCAGGATAAGGGCGAGCCGAAGCCTTACTTTCTCTCCTATGCCGTCACCGAGCAGGAGAGTTGGTCGCTCAACGCCGTTCTCGGTACGATTACGTCGAACAACAAGCGCCATCAGCGGTTTCTCGATGTTTCGATGCGGCTCGGCTCGCCGAAGCTCGACAATTATCATCAGATCCGCGGGGAGATGCCCGACTTTGCCGCAGGCGCGTCCGTCGCGCTGGAGGACTCGCCCGACGCCATCAAGCGCCGCGTTTGGAGCGAGACCGACCGCGTCTACCGTCTCGCCACGCAGCGCCTCACCAATATCAAGACGAATAAAGAGGTGAAGGTCGCCGACAAAGAGACCGTTGCCGACGATTTCTCGGTCGAGTCGCCTGAGACAGCCTCCATCCCGACGGCGCCCATCGCTTTTCACGACGATGAGTGGGCCGCGCGTCTGCGCAAGTTGTCCGCGCGCTTCTCGAAGTACCCCAAACTGCTTGCCTCGCAAGTCTCGGTCACGGCCATGCGTGAGACGAAATACTTCGTTTCGAGCGAGGGCACGCGCATCCAGCATGGACGCCCGTTTGCCCGCATCATGATCCTGGCGCAAGCCAAAGCCGTCGACGGCATGGATCTGAACACGGGCGAGAGTTTTTCGGCAGCCGATCCGAAGCAACTGCCCAAGGACAAGGACATTGAAGAGGCCATCGACCGCGTAGCCAAAGACCTGACGAATCTATTGGACGCTCCGCTTGTGGAGCCATTCGTCGGGCCCGCCATTCTGAGCGGCCGGGCCGCAGGCGTCTTCTTCCACGAAATCTTCGGCCACCGCATTGAAGGCCACCGCCAGAAGGATGAGGCCGACGGCCAGACGTTTACCAAGCGAATCGGCGAAAGCGTACTGCCCTCTTTCCTGTCGGTTGTCTTCGATCCCACGCTTCATGCAACGGCCGGCGAGGATCTTCACGGCTGGTACGACTTCGATGACGAAGGTGTCCGTGCGCGCAAAGTCAACCTGGTCGAAAACGGGATTTTGAAAACCTTCCTCATGTCGCGTTCTCCCATCGTCGGCTTTGAACACTCCAATGGCCACGGCCGCAAACAACCCGGCGCTGAAGTGGTTTCCCGTCAGTCCAATTTGATTGTGCAAGCCGCCCAAACGGTGCCTGAGAAGAAGCTGAAAGAGATGCTGTTGGCCGAAATCAAGCGCCAGAACAAGCCCTACGGCTACTACTTTCAGGACATCACGGGCGGCTTCACCACGACCGGCCGGCAAGGATTCCAAGCTTTCAAAGTGCTGCCGCTGGTTGTCTACAAAGTTTTCCCGGATGGGAAAGAGGTACTTGTGCGCGGCGCCGATCTGGTTGGCACGCCGCTTTCCAGCTTCGCCAAGATTCTCGCCGCCTCCGACAAGCCCGGCATCTTTAACGGATACTGTGGCGCTGAGTCCGGCTCCGTTCCCGTCAGCGCGATCTCACCCTCACTGTTGATTGGCGAAATGGAAATTCAGAAGAAGGATCAGTCTCGCGATCAACCCCCGCTCCTGCCAGCGCCTTCGGCTGGAGGTGCGAACTAATGAATTTCTCCCGCCGCGAATTTGCCGCGCTCCTCGCCGCGGCGCGCGCGCTTGGCGCGCAGAACTCCGCCAATAGCGAGCAGCCGAATGACGAAATCATGCAAGCGCTCATCGAGGAACTGGAGCGCTCGAAATCGCTGAAGCTCTCCAATCTGCCGTCGCCCTACTTCATCGAGTATGCGCTGGACGACACATATAGCCTCTCGGTCAGTTGCGTTCTCGGCGCGCTCATCAGTTCCAACGCGGCCAAGAGCCGCTTGCCTCGCGTGCAACTGCGCGTCGGCTCCAACGAGTTCGACAACAGTAACTACGTATTCAGTCAGTTGTTCGGTGGACGAATGGGTGGTGGCCGTATTCCGCTGGAGGCCGGTCCGATCGTCATGCGGCGTGAGTTCTGGCTTGCCACCGACCGCGCCTACAAGGGCGCGCTCCAGGCAATTGCCCGCAAACGCGCTGCCTTGCAGAACGTCACCCAGCAGGAAAAACTGAACGACTTTGCCAAGGCTGAACCCGTCCGCTACATCGAGCCGAAGCAGGCCATCCAGATCGACCAGGCTGCGTGGACTGCACGTACCCGCCGGATTTCATCCGTGTTCTCGCGTTTCCCCGATGTGCTGAATTCGGGCGTCGAGTTTTCGGCCGGCTTCGCTACCTCCTACCTCGCAAACACCGACGGCGCGGCCTACCGTATTTCGGACAACCTGTTCAGCCTGCGTCTTCGCGCCGACGGCCAGGCCGCCAATGGCATGCCGATCCACGACGCCGTCGTCTATGCAGGCCGCAATCTCGCCGATCTACCCTCTGAAGAGGTGATGACGAAGGGCGCCGAGGAGATCGCGGCCAACGTCAGCGCGCTCCTGAAGGCGCCGGCTGCCGAGGACTACTCCGGCCCAGTGCTGTTCGAAGGCATCGCTTCCCCGCAATTGTTTGTGCAGCTTCTCGGCGCGCAACTGGCCCCCATTCGCAAGCCCGTCTCCGAGCCCGGCCGCCCCGTGCCGATGAGTTCGAGCGAACTCGAGGGCCGCATGGGATCGCGCATTCTTCCTGAATGGATGGATGCCGTCGACGACCCCACGCAGTCCACTTACAAGGGCCATGCACTGTTTGGTTCGTATCCGGTCGACGCCGAAGGCATCAAGCCCATGCCGCTAAAGGTGATCGAAAAAGGGACCCTCAAACACTTTCTCCTCGGGCGTACACCCATCCGCGGATTTGAAGGTTCCAACGGCCGCGCGCGCTTGCCCGGTCCATTCGGCGGATCAATGGCTACGTTCAGCAACCTGTTCGTGAAGGCCAACCAGACCGTCAGCCGCGAGGAGTTGCGCAAGAAGTTGATCGAGATGGTCCAGCAACGCAGTAAACCGTACGGGCTGATCATCCGCAAACTCGATCTGCCGGTCACGGCTTCGGCTCAAGAGCTGCGTACGCTATCGCAGGCGTCCGGGCAACGGGGCGGTGGGCCAATCGTGAGCCTGCCAATCCTGGTTTACAAGGTTTACCCCGATGGCCGTGAGGAACTCGTTCGTGGACTGCGCTTCCGCGGAGTGAATGCGCGCTCGCTGCGCGATATCTTCGCCGCCGCGGACGACGAGGTAATCTTCGACTACATCGGCCAGGGTGGCACGCTGGCAACCTTATCGCCCAGCGGATATGTCTCCACGCACACGGTCTGTTCACCGAGCATCCTTTTTGAAGATCTTGAATTGGAAAAGCGGACCGACGACTGGCCGAATCTTCCGCTGGTGCCGCCGCCGGCGCTGACTTCAAAGCTTTAACCGCTATGCGCCTGCTGACGCGTGCCGTTTTTCGCGAGGTGGCTTCGTCCGCCGCGCTGGGCACGATTCTCTTCGCCTTCGTCATCTTCCTGCAAAAGCTGAACAGCGGGAAGTACTTTGAAATTCTCTTGCGCGGCTCGGCCACGCCGAAGATGGCCGCCTATCTGTTCGCCTTGGTGTTGCCGCCGGTACTCACCTTCGCCCTGCCCATCGGAACGCTGGTGGGCGTGCTCATCGGCTTGGGCCGTATGTCGGCCGACGGTGAGATCACGGCGATGCGGGCCGCCGGTGTCCCAAGCCGCCGCGTGGCGCTGCCCATCTTCTTCTTCGCCACGCTCATGATGTGCTGCGCGGGTACGGCTTCGCTTTGGCTCACGCCGCTCTCGATTCGCGAAACGTATCGGGTATTCAATTCCCTCATCGCCAAGCAACTCTCGGCGGAGATCACGCCGCGCGTGTTCGCGGAGCAGTTTACGAGTTCGAACACCGTCCTCTTCGTCGGCGATGTCATCGCCTTACCCGGAACCGTTGCCAAATGGCGCAACGTCTTCATCGCCGACCTCACACCGCCGGAAGAGCGCTCGGGCGGCGGGACCTATTCGGACTCGCCCTCGATCACGGTTGCCTCCGAAGCCATCGCCGTGCCGGATCCGGTGCGCAATTCCATTCAGCTTTCCACCACGGCCGCGAGTTCGCACCAGGTGGGCCGCGATCCGGGGGTCTACTATGCCCAATACGCGCCACACGGGGACCAGCTTCTGCTGGCTAAGCCGCGCGAAGAGCAAAGCGCCAAGGCATGGATCTCCATGGATACGCTTCCGCTCATCCGCGCGGTGCGCTCTGGACTTGAACCAACCGCAAGCCGCGACGCGCGCGTCGAACTGCACCAGCGCTTCGCCTTCCCCGTCGCTTGCCTGCTCCTGGCGGTGATTGGCATACCGATTGGCGTATCCACGCGCAAAGGCGGCAAATCCGGCGCCATGGTCATCACGGTGGCTCTCGTCTTCCTGTACTGGATGATGCAGATCAGCCTGATCAAATCAGCCCAGCAGGGAGGGCTGCCCGTCGAGATTGCGGTGTGGCTGCCCAACGTGGTTTACGCGCTGGCAGGCGCGCTGATGCTGGTTCGCGTTGAGAGACCCGGCGAACGCGATCTCATGGGCATGGTGAACCGCCGCTTGAGTGACGTATGGGTTTCGGTACGCTCGCGTTTCGCGCCGAGTCCGCAGCGGGGCGCCACCTCGCGGCGCCGTTTGCGCATCCCCTTGCTGCCCGGCGTAGTCGACACTTATGTGCTGAGCGAGTTTCTCTTCTACTTCACGATGCTCCTCACAAGCTTCGTGCTGATGGCGCACGTATTCATTTTTTTCGAGCTGCTCAGCGACATCTTCTCCCGCTCCATCCCGTGGCAGAAAGTGGCCACCTATCACCTTTTCCTCACGCCGAAGCTCATCTATGACTCGGCGCCCATGAGCGTCCTGGTCGCCGTGCTGGTCACTTTCGGCATCCTCGCAAAGAACAATGAAGTCACCGCGATGAAGGCCTGCGGCGTCAGCCTGTACCGGATGTCGGTGCCAATCATCGTCGCGGCTACGGTGATGAGCGGTGCGCTGTTTGCCTTCGATCACTACTACATCCCCGACGCCAACCGGGTGCAGGACCGCATTCTCAACGAGATCAAGGGCCGCCCCGTGCAAACTTATCTGCGGCCGGACCGCAAGTGGATCTACGGCGAAGGCTCACGCATTTTCTATTACAAGTATTTCGACTCGAATGCGCTCATGATGGCCGGCGTCAATGTGTATGAGATCGATCCCAACTCATTCCGTCTGCACCGCCACATCTCCGCTGAATCGGCTTTATGGGAGCCGCGCGTCAAGGGATGGATTTTTCAAAACGGCTGGACGCGTGACTTTGAGGGAGTGCAGGTCCGCGACTACAAGACCTTTACGGCGCGCGTCTTCGACGAAGTGAAAGAAAGCCCGTCGTGGTTCCTGAAAGAGGTAAAGCAGGAGAAGCAGCTCAACTTCATCGACCTTGACCGCTACATCCGCGAACTTCAACAGGCCGGTTTCGACACCGTGCGCCTCAAGGTTCAGTACCACAAGAAGTTTTCCGTGCCCCTGTTCGTGCTCATCATGGCGCTCATCTCCGTGCCGTTCGCATTCCTCACGGGTAATCGCGGCGCGATGGCAGGCGTCGGCGTCAGCTTCACGATTGCCATTGCCTACTGGGCCAGTTCGCGTATGTTCGAAGAGATCGGCAACCTCGCCGAACTGCCCCCCAGCGTTGCGGCTTGGACGCCCGACGCGCTCTTCGCACTGGCGGGACTCTACCTCTTCACACGCATGAGGTCCTGAGAAAAGATATGCATACACTCCTGGTTCTTGCGGGCGGATTCGCGCTGCTTGGCGTGTGTTTGCTCGCCGCCAAATTTACCGGCGGCTCTTCCGCGGCGATGGTGAAGGGCGCCTTCGTGTTCCTGCCCCTATGGCTCATCGGCGCGGCAATCAATATGTGGTTCGGCGTGGCGAAGGCCGGCTATTCGATCAAGGAGGAGCTGCCAATCTTCCTCGTTATTTTTGCTGTTCCCGCCGCCGCCGCGCTCGTCTTCGTGTGGCAGTGCAGGGCCCGCTGAACCGCGGCCTATTGCTACTATCGCCTCATGCAAAAGAACCGGCTCGAAGCCTTTAGCGATGGCGTTATGGCCATCATCATCACCATCATGGTGTTGGAGCTAAAAGTGCCGCATGGCACCGATTTTGCGGCGCTAAAACCACTCATCCCGGTCTTTCTGAGCTACGTGCTGAGCTTCTTTTACGTCGGCATCTATTGGAACAACCATCACCATCTGTGCCACTCGGCCCGGACCGTTAGCGCCGGCATTCTGTGGGCGAACTTGCATCTGTTGTTCTGGCTTTCGCTGTTCCCCTTTTCGACGGCGTGGATCGGCGAGAACCACCTTGCGCCACTTCCTACGGCGGCCTATGGTTTCGTGCTGCTGATGGCCGCGATTGCCTACTACCTCCTCCAGTGCGCCATCCTCGCCAAGGAGGGTCGCGATTCGCTCCTCGCCGAGGCGCTAGGACGCGACTGGAAAGGCAAACTCTCCCCCGTGATCTACCTCGCCGCTATTCCGCTCGCCTTCGTCAATCCCTGGATCTCAAGCGGATTGTATGTATTCGCCGCGCTCCTGTGGTTGATTCCCGACCGGCGCATCGAGCGTGTGATCGAGCGAGCGTGAGGCGGTCACCGCTTTGCCCGGAAACCCCCGAGGAATACAGCATTTACCAGGTCGATCATTACCTGCTGAGACGGTCCGAATTTGCCGATAAGCGAACTGGGATGAGCATCACACCGCTCAAGTTTACCGGCATCAGCACATTCTCAGAGGA
>DASRHX010000310.1:0-5571 GCA_035650295.1 Bryobacteraceae bacterium
AGCTCGGGCATGATGGCATCGACAACGCTGCGCGCGGGAAGGCGCTTGCTGGTGGGAACAATCTCAAACACCGCAGCCACGTTCGATGCCCCTTCGAGGATGACGAATGCACCTTGCTCGACGTGGCGCGGCCATTGATCGGGAGTACCATCGCCGCTTGTGATCACGAGGATGTCTCCCTCACCTGCAGCCGGAGTTAAGCCGATGGAAGAAAGGATGCGCGGCCATGAGCCGCCGTCGCCCGAGGCGATGGAGAAGTTCACGCGCCGCCGTGCGGTCTGAGTCGTATCCGACGAAGTTGCGGCCGCGAGAGCCTGGATTAGAAAGAGCGCGCTAGTGAGTAATCGCATACCAGAATCCAATCCTTATGTCGGTGTAATTGGGGCGCCGCGGGTTGTAGGCATTGATTGTGTGAGCGCCGCGTAGGGCATCGATGGTGAAGACGACCGAGGGCGGCAGCGAATCCCAACGAAAGCGAATGCCCGGGCCGGTCTCAACATAGTTGGCCCAGTACTGTCGCTTGGGGTCGGCGGTGACATTGGCGCTCCAGGTGAGTTGCAGACGCATCGCTCCAGGGTGCGCCGTGTAACCGAAACGGTTCTGCCCATAGACTAGGAAGCTGCGGTTGAAGCGATGCACGTACACTCCGTCGCTGTGGTGTTCGAGGAAGACACCCGGATCCTTGGCGCCGATCAAGTGCCCCCAGCCGCGGCCAAACGACATGCCGCCACGATAATCAGCGCGGCCACGCGGCGAGCCATCGGCGCGTTTGAGATAGGACAGCGCGTAGCCGGCTTCAACCCAAGCCATCAAGCCGCGATAGGTTTCCGTGGCGAGGCCAAGTCCAGGAATGATTGCGGTTTCGGAAAGATACTGCGGGTAAGCTGCCGTGCCATCGGCGACCGCGCCGCGCGAATCGCCCACAAGACGCGCCGAAGCGTAGGGACGAAGGGGAAACCACTTGAACCGCAATTCCGCTTTGGCTTGGCCATAAGTGAATCCGGATTGCCAGCGTGAGCTGTAAAAAGGAAGTGCCCAGAAACTGCTGCGCAAACGCGCCTGCTCACCGTGCAATCCGCGCCAGGCGCGCGCAGCTTCCTGTGAGATCTTCCTGTCGGGACTGCGCCGCGCCATGGCAAACCAACGCGAGGCGTCGCTGTCCTGCCGCAGCATATTGTTGGTCCAACCGAGTTTGAGCATGACATCGAAGTCGAGCGGATCCTCTTCCTGCGCAGATTGCAGGTAGCGCAGTGCATCTTTCATGAAGCCTGCATCGTAGGACTTCATGCCCATTTGCTTCGCGGATTCGGTGGCGGCGGGCTTGGGTGCGGCGCCGCGTTCCTGGAGGGCCGGCTGCGAGGGTGCTGCGATCTTCCGCAGTTCGCGCTCACCTTCTTCCTGGCGGCCCATGGCGAGCAACAGATATGCGAGTTCGCGGCGTAGTTCGAGGCTCGTGGAGTCCAACTTGAGCGCGGCCTCGAATTCATAGACGTATGGGTACCGCTCCGGCAAAAGGCGGCGGGCCATCTCAGCGGTGCGTGGTTCGGTTCCGCGCGAGGCAGCGAGCACGGCGCTCATCGCTTCCTCTTTGCGGTCCATGAAGCGGAGTGTGTGGCCCAATTTCAACAGAAGCCCCCGCTCACCGGGGCGCTGGCGCCAGGCGGCTTCGTAGTGCGTAGCGGCAAGGGTGAGTTCGTTACGTTGCTCGGCGAGACCAGCAAGTTCGACGTGCGCGCTGAAATTGGTGGGCTCACGCGCTAGCGCTTGCTTCCACCGCTCGATGCCTTCGGCGAGGGGGCGATCTATGTTCTGGAACGCACTCTCAGCGGTTGAGTCGCCCAACTTGCGGATGCGGTCAAAGACGAGGCGAGCCTCACGTTGTTGGCCGGTTTCAAATGCAAGGAACGCAAACTCCTTGGCGACGTGCGTATCGGCGGGATCGATGCGCATGGCTGCGGCGAACTGGTCGCGGGCGCGCTCGTTTTCGCCGATCTTGAGAAGCGTATAGGCGAGGTCCTTGCGTATGTCGATACGTTGCGGCGAGAGAGTGGCAGCCTTCTCAAAGGAGGAGATGGCCTGTGTGTATTCTTTCTGCCGCAGTAGCGCATAACCGCGGTCGAGTAGTTCATAGACGGGATCCGTTGCCGCGCGCATGGCGGGCAAATAGAGAGCGAAAACGACAACAACCTTGCCCATGATAATCCACAGGAGTAGTGCCGTGAGGTGAGCAGTTATCGCAGAGAAATGGGATCGGCCGTGCCTACTTCCGCAAAACCTTTGGCGCGGAGCAGGCATGAGTCGCAACGGCCGCATGGCTCACCGGCGGGACCCGGATCGTAACAACTGCTGGTGAGCGAATAATCGACACCGAGTTCAAGGCCGCGTTGGATGATCTGCGCCTTGGTCATTTCGATCAACGGGGCATGGATGCGCAGACGCTGCGTGGACTCGACGCCGGACTTCGTCGCCAGATTTGCCATCGCTTCGAAGGCGCGAATGTACTCAGGACGGCAATCGGGATAGCCGCTGTAGTCGAGGGCGTTCACTCCGATGAAGACATCGAAGGCGCCCAGCACTTCGGCATAGGCGAGAGCAAACGAAAGGAAAATGGTGTTGCGCGCGGGTACGTAGGTGATGGGAATACCGCGAGCAATTTCATCCACCGCGTCGTGCTTAGGGACGGCGATTTCGCTGGTAAGCGCTGAGCCGCCGAAAACGCGCAGATCGATGTTGGCCGTCCGATGCTCGACCGCGCCGAGAGCTTTAGCCACGCGTTCGGCGGCCTGCAATTCATAGGCATGGCGCTGGCCATAGCGAAATGACAGCGCGTGACAGGCGAATCCCTGAGCGCGCGCGATGGCCAGCACGGTAGTAGAGTCGAGCCCGCCGCTCAAGAGGACCACTGCTTTTTTGCCGGAACTCACTTCCTCTTAGTACAGCACGGGTGCACCCGAGGTCCCGCTGGGCGTAAGATGAGACTCGATTATGAACCGTAGAAACTTTCTGCAGTCGGGCGCGGCGTTGAGCGCGGCGCAGGCCTTCGCGGCGGGCGAGAACAAGCGCGTTGGGCTGATCGGCTCGGGCTGGTATGGCAAGGCCGATCTGCTGCGGCTGATTCAAGTGTCGCCCGTGGAAGTTGTCTCGCTGTGCGATGTAGACAAGACGATGGTGGCCGACGCGGCCGATCTCGTTGCCACGCGGCAGAAGTCGAAAAAGAAGCCGCGCACATTTCACGACTACCGCGAAATGCTGAAGCAGAAGGATCTCGACATCGTGCTCATCGCGCCGCCGGACCACTGGCACGCGTTGCAGATGATTGAAGCCTGCAAGTCGGGCGTGGATATCTACGTGCAGAAGCCGATCGGCGTGGACATCGTGGAAGGCCAGGCCATGGTGGCCGCGGCGCGCAAATACAACCGCGTGGTGCAAGTGGGCACGCAACGGCGCAGCACGCCGCACCTGGTCGAAGCGCGCGACCGTGTGATCAAAGAGGGCAAGCTGGGCAATATCGCCTACGTAGAGATTTGTTGTTACTACCACATGCGGGCGGCGCAAAACCCGCCCGACTCGACGCCGCCGACCAATCTCGATTACGAGTTTTGGACGGGCCCGGCGCCGATGCGGCCGTACAACGAGCTGTGCCATCCGCGGCGCTGGCGCGCATTCATGGAGTATGGCAATGGCATCGTCGGCGACATGTGCGTGCACATGCTCGACATGACGCGATGGATGCTCGACCTCGGTTGGCCGAAGAGCGTGTCATCATCGGGCGGCATTCTTGTGGACAAGGCGAGCAAGGCCAACATCAGCGACACGCAAGAAGCGGCGTTCGATTTCGGCAACTTGAAGGTGGTGTGGACGCATCGCTCGTGGGGCCATCCGGCCGATCCGAAGTATCCATGGGCAGCGATTTTCTATGGCGACAAGGGCACGCTCAAGGCTAGTGTGATGAGCTACGACTACATCCCGATGGCACGCGGCGAGCAGCCGGTACATAAGGATGTGACGTACGAGCTCGAGCAGTATCCCGAGGACAAAACCGAGAAGGACCTGGAGCGCCACGTGGCTCCGGCGATTCGCGGCCACATGCAGGACCTGCTGAAAAACATCGCCTCGCGCGGCAAGCCGGTCGCCGATATCGAACAAGGCCATATCTCGACGACGGCGTGCCTGTTGGCCAATATGTCGATGAAGCTGGGCCGCACGCTGCATTGGGATCCGGTGAAACACGAAGTGGTGGGCGACGCTGAAGCAAATCGCATGTTGCGGCGGCCTTACCGCAAACCGTGGGTGCATCCGGAACCAACGAAGGTCTAGTCGCCGCTACGGGTTGATGTTGTCCGGGGCGCGCGCGATGGCGGCTTTGCGCGTGGCTTCGTCCAACTGCGCATAAGCGGGCGTCGACATTCCAGCGATGCGAACAGGAACGGGTTTCTCGTCTTGCACGCGTTTGATGCGTTCCCGGGAGCGTTCGACGCGCTCTCGATGAGCGGGTTCGGCTGCGAGATTCCGCTCCTCCTTCGGATCGTTCCGCAGGTCGAACAACTCGCGCTGGCCATCGCCCGACTTGCCGCTCTCGATGTACTTAAATCCGCCTTCGATCCACATGCGATCGCGCAGTTGAGAGAAGACGGTGCTCTTCCATTGAGGGTCGCCACCGCGAGCTAGTTTCAAGAAGCTCTTGCCCTGCACGCCCGCGGGCACGGGCAGCCCCGCGGCTTCGAGCAGAGCGGGCATAACGCCTAGGTTCTCTATGGGCTGCTCTGCAATCTTGCCACCGTTCTCTTTCGCACCCTTCACGCCACGCCAGATCATCGGCACATGCGATGAGCCTTCGTACATTACGCCCTTGAACCAGCGTCCATGATCGCCGAGCATGTTGCCGTGATCGGCGGTGAATACGACGATTGTGTCGTCAGCCATACCAAGCCGCTCTAACTCGGTAAGGATGCGCGCCACCTGTTGATCGACGTGCGCGATGGAGCCGTAATAGATGGCCGACATGACGCGCATCATTTCCGGATCGTCCACGAAGGCCCGCTTTTGACGGTCACGTTTGGATGCGCGGATCTCTTTCGCGTTGGGGGGCAGAGCGGGGATGGGCATGTCGCTGGGCTTGTATTTGCCGAACCAGGGCTGAGGTTCAACCGAAGGCGAGTGGGGCTTAAGATAACTCGTGAACAAGAACCACGGTTGTTGTTGGTCCTTCCGAGCGCGTAGGTATTCGAGCGAGCGGTCGGTGATCCACTCCGTTTCGAAGTCCTCGCGGCGATGCCGGAAGACGCCAACGTCGCGGCCGAGGGGATCGTCTGGCCATGGACAAGTGCCTGGGACCTTGGGCCACTTCTCGGGCGAACCATAGGCCTTTTGTAGAAAGGCCATGTAGCCGATCTCGGGAGTGGGCCCTTCGTTAGTGAAACTCCAGAACTGATCGAAACCGTAATCGAACTGCTTTGGCGTGTAGTGCAGCTTGCCGGAGATGGCGGTGTGATAGCCGTGATGACGCAGGATGGTGGGAAGAAAAATCTCGCTCCTGTGAGCAGGATAGCCGTTCAACTCAACGCCGTTGAC
>DASRHX010000311.1:0-5503 GCA_035650295.1 Bryobacteraceae bacterium
GATTTGCCGAAGCGATGATGCTGGACCACCGGCACGAGGGGATTCGTGTAACCAACGTCTGTCCGGGAAGCGTGAGCACGGATTTTTCGCCGGGGATGGCAAAGGCAGACTGGAAGATTCAGCCTCAAGACATAAGCGATATCGTGTTGAGTTTGTTGCGGTTGCCGGAGCGGACATTGGTCAGCTATCTGGAAGTGCGGCCGAGCAAGCCGCCAAAGAAGTAGCGCGACGGTGCGTTCTCCCGTTCAAGAACTCCGCGCTGAGCCGATGAGGACAGCGGGGGTCGAGAAAATTGGCAAGCCAGTTGCTTGAACAGGTCCTGACAGGAGCGGCGCGGTCGGCACGATCGCAGGCCGCGCTGTTTGGGAACAAAACGATGCGGTCACAAGTTGTATTGGACCCGTGCCAGACCGGGCGCGAGGCCAGAGCGTTGGATGAAACGCTCCACCAATTGATTGTGGGACAGGATGAGGCGATCGAGCAGATCGTGAACATCTACCAGATGAACCTGACGGGTATGTGCGCCCCTGGACGTCCTGTGGGAAACTTCCTCTTTCTTGGCCCCACGGGATCGGGAAAGACACGTATTGTCGAGGCGACGGCGGAGGGACTGGTTGGCACGCCGAAAGCCGTGATCAAGATCGACTGCGCCGAGTTTCAGCACAGCCACGAAATTGCCAAGTTGATCGGCTCGCCGCCGGGATATTTGGGCCACCGGGAGACGCATCCGCTGTTGAGCCAGGAGGTGTTGAATCAGTATCACACCGAAGCGATGAAGATCAGCTTCGTGCTGTTCGATGAAATCGAAAAGGCGTCGGACTCATTGTGGAACCTGCTGCTGGGAATTCTGGATAAAGCCTCGCTGACGCTCGGCGACAACCGGAAGGTCGATTTTTCGCGGGCGCTGATCTTTATGACGTCGAACCTGGGCGCGAACGAGATGAGCTCGATCATGAGTCCCAAGTTGGGTTTCCTGGCCGGTCAGGACGTGGCGGTGGGACGTTCGGCTGAAGCGGAGGAAAAGATCGCGAGCAAGATCACCAGGAGTGGGGTAGAGGCGGCGCGGCGGAAGTTTACGCCAGAATTCATGAACCGTCTGGACAAGGTCGTGGTGTTCCGTCCATTGGGCGAGGCCGAGTTGCGGCGGATCCTGGACATCGAGCTGAGCTACGTGCAGCAGAGGGTATTTCAGTCCGGTGGGGGAGATCGATCGTTTGTGTTCCAGCTTTCCGACGAGGCCAAAGAGACTCTGCTTCGGTCAGGCACGGATTCGAAATACGGCGCAAGGCATTTGAAGCGCTCGATCGAGAAGCTGCTGGTGCAACCGTTATCGAATCTGATTGCGACGGCGCAGGTGAGAACAGGCGATCTCATCCGAGTGGATATGGATGCGGGGAGAGAGAAACTGACGTTCCTGCGCGAGGCCGAAGGAATGCCGATTGCGGCAATGGCCGAACTGGCGGGTACGGGTTCGATCTTGGCGCTGAATCAGTTCACGCGCGGAGCATTTGCGGAAGCGGCACGCTCGGGTTCGCCGGCGCGGGCGCCGAGGCGCACGTAAAAGCAGTCTGTAGATTCAGAGCGCAATGGACGGAGTCCGGCGAATGGCGGCTGCCTGCTCGAACGCATGAGCCATTTGCAGCACTCCCCAATCGTCCTGATGCCGGCCGACGATTTGCATGCCGACAGGTAGTCCTTCCGGCGTGAATCCGGCCGGAACCGAGATCGCCGGGTTGTGTAGCACCGAGATGTAGTAACAGGAGCGCATCCAATCGATGTAGTTACCGAGTTTGCGGCCTTCGATTTCGGTGACGTATTGCTGGTTGATGTCGAAAGCGGGGACCTGCGTCACGGGCAGGATGAAGAACTCGTACTTGCCGAAGAACTCGCCGGTGCGTTGGTAGAGGGCCGATCGCAAGGCGTCCGATCGAGTGATTTCAGGGCCCGTGAGCTTGGCTCCGAGGTCGACTTCTTCGAGGACGGCCGCTTTGATCTGCGAGCGATACTGAGCCGCCTTGGTAGCGTGTTGGAGGTGAAAGCTTAGAGCACGCAGGACTCGGAAAGCTTCATCGGCGCCGGTGAAATCGGGCTCGGCTTGCTCGACGATGCAGCCGAGCGATTCGAAGTGCTTGCGCTGCGCGTCGATCACATTGCGGATGCGGCTGTCGAATGGGACACCGCCGAGGTCCTTGAACCAGGCTACGCGGACGCCTTTGAAGTCGCGGCCGAGCGGCTTGGCGAAACGCGCGCCGGGCTCGTGAATCGATAGCGGTGACCGCGGGTCGGGTCCAGCAATGGCGCTCAGGAAGAAGGCGCAGTCGGCGACATTGCGAGCCATGGGGCCGACGACGCTGATGGTGGTCCAGGCGGAGCTCGTCGGAAAACGCGGGACGCGGCCGGGCGAGGGACGAAATCCGACAACGCCACAGAAGGCGGCGGGGTTGCGAAGCGAGCCGCCGGTGTCGCTGCCGTCGGCGATGGGGACCATGCCGCAAGCGAGGGCGACCGCCGCGCCGCCACTGGAGCCGCCGCAGGTTTTCGAGAGATCGTGCGGATTCTTCGTCGCGCCAAAGACGGGATTGAACGTCTGCGAGCCCGCGCCAAATTCAGGCGTGTTGGTCTTGCCGAGTGTGACGGCGCCAGCTTGGCGGATGCGTTGGATGAGGAGCGTGTCGGCGGCGGGGACGTGGTCCTTGAAGATGGGCGAGCCATAGGTGGTGCGAATGCCCTTGGTGTCCTGGAGGTCCTTGTGCGCGACGGGCAGTCCGTGCAACGGTCCAAGAAAACGGCCACGGGCAGCGGCTTCGTCGCAGAGTTTGGCTTTAGCCTGGGCTTGCTCGGCGGCGAGGGTAACGATGGCGTTGACCTTGGGATTCACGCGTTCGATCTGTTTGAGGTGAGCATCGAGGAGTTCGCGCGCGGAGATCTTTTTCTTGGCGAGGAGGCCAGCAAGCGTTGTGGCGGGCTCGAAGTGGAGTGATGCGCTCGCGGGCGCGGGGCTTGCGGCGGCCGAGGCCGTGAGAAGCGAGACAGCTGTGCGGCGCGTCATGCGGATGATGATACCGCGCGCCGCACGCGTGCTTAGCTGACAGCGACGCGGAAGAGTTGTCGCGGTTCGCCGACGTGGGCGAAGGTCTTTGCCGGAAAGACGGATTCGAGAATTGGTTTGAGGGCGTGGAACGTTTCGGGCGTGTTGGGCGCGAGCAGGCGGTCGTTGACGGCGACCTCCCAATGCGCGCGGTCGAAGGCGAGTTTGCCGGCGAACTCGGGCGAGGCCTCAATGAGCTCGGCGGCGCGAATGACAGCATCGACGGCTTGACGCAGGCGGTCCTCGACGGAACCATCGAGCGCGGCACGGCGGGTGTAGGTGAGTCCTAGACGGCCGTTTTCCGTGTCGAGGCTGTAGATGCCTTCGTGCGAGACGAGGATGATGCCGGGGCCCATGGGGACATGCAGGTAGTCGCTGACATCGATCAAGGTTTCAGGGAGGGAGCTGTCCTGAATCCACCGGTGGAACACGGCGATGGTGTCGTGGACGTGAGCGCCCTGGGTGGCCGCGGTGGCGAAGAGTTTGACTTTGAAGTGCTGCATGTCAGGCGGCCTTCTTTGCCGAGAGGCGGGCATAGCAGGCGTGGACGGCTTCTATGAAAAGCTGAGCCTCTTCGATCAGGCGGCGAGTTTCATCCTCATCGTGCGTGGCGCCGGAGCGCTCGTGGGCCGCGAAGTAGTATTGCGCGAACTTGCCTCCAGCGAATGGGTCGAAGAAAAGCTCGGTGTCGTAGAAGTGCGTTTTGAAATTGGCCACGATGCCTGAGGGGCCGTCGCCCACGGGCAGCATGCGCCAGGAGAGCAAGGCGATAGCGCCGTGCGTCATCGATTCATAAGCGAGGGTAGCGGCACGCGGAATGTCGCCGGCTTCGAGGGCGAGTTGCGCTTCAAAGACCTCGCGCTCGCAGGCGGTGAGTTGGAAGTCGATAGGGCTGACGACCTCGCCCGCGCATTCGCCGACGCCGATGTCGCCGATGGTGTACTCGCGGGCGTCGGCCCAGTCGATGTAAAAGCTCGGGTCAACGTCGTGCGGAGGCACCGCCATCAGGTCCTCGATCAGCAGCTTGGCCTTGGCCTTGCCGATGCGCTCAAAGTAGGAGTGGAAGGCCTCGTTCGGAAGCCGCTCGGCCAGATACCGCTCCGCAATGCGTTCGACGGTTTCCGGAATGCGCTTCGAAGGCACTGCGCCGATCGCAAGACCGTAGGCGCCTGCATTGCGCTCCCACTGGCCGCCCAGAAGGACCTGGAAGTGGGGCACCGTATATCCGTTCTTGTTGCGGCTCACCCCGTAGAAGCCGAGGTCGGCCACGTGATGCTGGCCGCAGGAGTTGAAGCACCCGCTTACCTTGATGTGAAGGCCGCGGATAGCCTCATCGAGTTCCCACTGCTTGGCGGCGAGGCGCGTGCGAAGTTCACCGGCGAGGCCGCGAGAGCTGGAGATGCCGAGCTTGCAGGTGTCGGTTCCGGGACAGGCCACGATGTCGACAATGGTGCCCGCGCCCGCTTCATTGAGGCCGACGCCCGAGAGTTCGGTGTAGAGCGCGGGGAGGTCGGCTTCGCTGACCCAACGCAGGACCATGTTCTGTTCGACGGTGGTACGAACGGTTTCGCGGACGTAGGTGCGGGCAAGATCGGCGAGCTTGCGGAGCTGGTTCGCGGTGATGTCGCCTAACGGGAGCGAGACGGTGACGGTGACATAGCCGGACTGCCGCTGCGCGTAGACGTTGGTCTTGCGCCAACGCTCAAAGCCAATGTCGCGCGTGCCCTGAATTTGCAGAAGCTCGCTCGGCTTCGACGCTTGTTCGTTGAGCGAGTCGAGATTGGAGAGATAAGCCGTCCAGCGGTCGTCGTGGGGAAGGATGGCGCGCTCTTCGGCAACGAGGCGGCGGAATTCATCCATACCGATTTTCTGGATGAGGAACTTGAGCCGCGCGGTGTTGCGATTCTTCTTCTCGCCAAGGCGTGCGAAAACCCGGGCGACGGCTTGCGCGGTAGGCAGCAATTCTTCTTCAGGCAGGAATTCGGCGAGCGTCTTGGCGTGCTGCGGGACCGTGCCGAGTCCGCCGCCGACGAGCACTTCAAATCCGCGTTTGGGCTTGCCATCAACCTCGCGGATGGCGGCCACGACGCCGAAGTCGTGCATGTGAGCGAGAGCGCAGGCTTCGTCGCGGCAGCCGGAAAAGCTGATCTTGAACTTGCGGCCAAAGTCCTGGCAATCGGGATGGCCGAGGAGGAAGAAAGTGAGGGCGTGCGCGTAAGGGGTGACGTCGAAGGACTCGGTGCGGCAGACGCCTGCGATCGGGCACCCGGTGACGTTGCGGACGGTGTTGCCGCAGGCCTCGCGGGTGGTGATGTTCACCGCCGCCAGGCGACGCATCAGATCGGGGGTGTCCTCGATATGGACGAAGTGCAGCTGGATGTCCTGCCGGGTGGTGACGTGCAGGATGCCGTCGCT
>DASRHX010000312.1:0-12369 GCA_035650295.1 Bryobacteraceae bacterium
CGATTTCCGTGGCCATCCGCCCAAAGGGGAGCACTCGCTAGGCCAATTTGGCCTTTAGCATCGTGTAGGAATGTGCCGGAAAGCGGCAGCGGAGCTTATTGCCGTCCGCCGTCATGCTCTTTGTTTCGGAACGAACAGTGGTCTTGCCGAACCCGTTCTCGGCCTTGATATCCGGTCCATTCACTTCGGAAACCTCAACCGGACCGGTGAACTTCTTGTCTTGGAGTTCGATCTCGGTTTCGATGGCCTGATCCCGGTGGCGGTTGACGACGTTGAGAACCAACGTACCGCCATCCACCGCCGCCGACGTATCCAAGTATTTGACCGGACCGAATCGCTTACTGTCGTACTTCGGGCTATCGACGAAGAGCGAGAGCGCCGTGCCCCTGCTATTGTTCGCGACGAGCTGCAGGGGGTAGTAGATGGTCTGCAAAAACATCTCCTTGTCGTTGGTGAACATGGGTGCAATGACGTTTACGAGTTGCGCCATATTGGCCATCTTGACGATGTGTGCGTGATTGATGAAGGAGTTGAGGAACGTGGCAATGACGAGCGCGTCTTCGAGGTTGTAGATCTCTTCGAGTATGCGGCGCCCGCGTTGCTGCGCCCCACGCGCTCGATACCAAACGTTGTATTCGTCCCAGGCGATATGGATTTTGCGCGCGTTGGGCTGGTCCGACAGTACGGAGTTGATGATGCCCTCGGTAGTCTTTGTCCGATTGTCGAGGTCGCGAGAACTGGCCATGTATTCGTAGTAATCGTTGTCGCGGTTCCCTACGTAGAGGTGCACCGCCAGATAGTCAACGTGATTCTTGAGATGCTCGAGAACCGTGCGGTTCCAGCCGATCCAATCGATTCCCTGCGCGAAGTGCGAAGATCCCGCGGCAATCAGCTTGATGTTGGGATCGGTCCATCGCATCAGCTTGGCTGCTTCCAACGCGAACTTGCCGTAGTCGTCGGCTGTGCGATGGCCCATCTGCCAAGGGCCGTCCATCTCATTGCCCAGGCCCCAATACTTTACCTTCCAGGGATCCTGCCGGCCATTCCGTTTCCGCAGCCGGGTCATCTCCGTATCAGCGGATGAATTCACATATTCCACCCATTGCTGCGCCTCGCCCCACGTACCCGTTCCGAGATTCACGCAGATATACGGCTCGGTCTTCAACATTTCCGCATATTGAAGAAACTCGTGCGTACCGAATCGATTGGACTCGACCGTTCCCCAAGCCATTTCCAAGCGTGGCGGCCGCTTGTCGCGCGGACCAATGCCATCCATCCAGTGGTAGTTCGAAGAGAAATTCCCACCTGGCCATCGCAACTGCGTCACGTTGAGTTTGCTCGCTCCAGACAGTACGTCCTTGCGGAAACCGTTGCCGTCGGAGAGTGGATTATTCTCCTCAAAAATTCCTCCGTCAATGCAGCGGCCCAGGTGTTCGATGAAGTTGCCGTAGATCATGGGATCGATTTCTCCGATGGTTCGCTCGGAGTCGACCTTGATTCGCGCCCGCAATGGGCTTTGCTGGGCACGAATGGCAAACGGAGCGGCGACAGCGGCTGCGGCAAAGGCGCGTCGGGAAACGGTTTTCAGGTTTGACATGGTTTGTCCAGCGTGCAGTTTATCCTATGAACCCCATTCTGTAAAGGCTTACATCCGACAGTGTGAAGCACTCCATGGGAAGCGCCCTCGCACGTGAGATAAGATGGCCGGGTTGGCCCTCACGCGGCAAATGCTTCGACCCACGCTCACCGCTCTCGTCTTTCTTCTGCCGCTGGGCGCGCAGCAGGCCGAGATTGAGTTGTTCGAAAAGAAGATTCGTCCAGTCCTCGTGACGAAGTGCTATGCCTGCCATTCGGCCAAGTTGAAATCTCCAATGGGCTCGCTTGTGCTCGATACCAAGGCCGGTTTGGCTAAGGGAGGCGCGAATGGTCCCATAGTGGCCGCCGGTAAACCTGCGGAGAGCCGGCTTTTGAAGGCGCTGCGCTACGATGATCCACACTTACAAATGCCTCCGTCCGGCAAGCTTGCCGATCAGATCATCGCCGATTTCGCACAGTGGATTGCCGCGGGTGCGCACGATCCACGCACCGACGCCGCCTCACCCGCGGCCAACACGGCGCAAAAGGGAATGGGCGTACAGGCGGGGCGCAAATGGTGGGCCTTCCAACCAGTCCGTCAGCTCCCCGCCCCGGCCGTCCGCGAACGATCCTGGCCGAAGTCCAAGATTGATTTCTTCCTGCTCGCGAAGCTCGAGCAGATTTCGCTAAAGCCATCGACTGCCGCCGACCGGCGTACGTTGATACGCCGCGCTTATCTCGACCTTGTGGGATTGACTCCCTCATTTGACGAGGTCGAGGCATTTGCCAAGGATGCATCGGCCAACGCCTTTGACGCTCTCCTGGAGAAGCTTCTCGCTTCGCCTCATTACGGAGAGCGTTGGGCCCGTCACTGGCTCGACATCGCGCGCTTTGGTGAAGACAATCCCACTTCAGAGGCGACCAATCCTCCCTATCCCTATGCGTGGCGATACCGCGATTGGGTCATCGAAGCGATCAACAAGGATGTGCCGTACGATCGCTTCGTGAAACTCCAGCTCGCCGCCGACCTGATGTCCGATGCCACGCGAACTGATTTGCGCGCGCTCGGCTATCTCGGAGCCGCGCCCGTTTATCACAAGGAGCCGCGACTTTCGAAGGATGTCCTGGAAACCTTCGCCATGGATGATTGGGACGAGCGTGTCGACGCAGTCAGCCGCGGCCTGCTTGGGCTCACCGTTGCTTGCGCGCGCTGCCACGACCACAAGTTCGATCCGATTCCCACTAAGGACTACTACAGCCTTGCGGGCATATTCGCTTCTACGATGCGCGCCGAAAGGCCCATGCGCGACGACGTCGATGCGCAAACCGAAACGCGTTTCCTCTTCATCAGGCAGCGGCTTTTCGATCTCGACAACATCACGAAAATTTTGGCCAACGAAAAACAGACGAATCCCGAAGCCGCGGCCAAGAAGGTGATCGCGATGCGTGCGGAGATGGCCGCGTTGATTGCGGAGATGGAACCGCTGAAGGCGCGTTATCCGGAGCTCGTCGAGCAGGTAGCGAAGTTCAGCCCGGACCGTCCCCGCCCCACGGGAGCCGCGGCCGTGGCGCAACGGCGGCGCGCCGGTGCATCCCAGGACCCCTTCATCAACGCGGTGTACGAAGCTTCCATGCATGTCGACGGAAGCGACCCCGGAATGACGCAGATGCGTTACAAGCCGGGCGAACCGCGCGACCTTCCGGTCTTTCGCCAAGGCAACGTGACCTCGCCAGGCGAGATCGCGCCCCGCGGTTACCTGAGCGTTCTCGCAAACGGCGACGGCCATTTCCGCGGGGGCTCCGGCCGGCTGGAACTTGGCGAAAAAATCTTCTCCGACTCGCCCGCGCTCGCCGCGCGTGTGATCGTAAATCGAATATGGGACTGGCACTTCGGCAGGCCTCTCGTGGCCACAACCAGCGACTTCGGCACGCAGGGAGACCTACCTTCACACCCTGAACTGCTCGACGATCTGTCCGCCCGATTCATCGCAAACGGTTGGTCGATGAAGTGGCTTCACCGGGAAATCATGCGCTCCGCCGCATATCAGCAGCGGAGCAACCCACGCCCAGACGCCGAAGCCAAGGACCAGTCGAACCGTCTGCTCTGGCGCATGAACCCGCGCCGCGTCGATGTGGAAGCTTTGCGCGACACAATCCTGCAGGTATCCGGTGCGCTCAACCTCGATCTGTATGGCCCATCCCTTGACTTCGACTCGGTCGAGAACAATCGCCGCACCATCTATGCGCGAGTGAGCCGGGGCCGTTTAAACACGGTCATGCGCCTCTACGATTTCCCAGACGCCATGCAAACCAGCCCGGGGCGCGATCTGACTATTACGCCGCTCCAGCAACTGTTCGTCATGAACAGCGAGTTCATGGAGAAGCGGTCGAGCGAGCTTGCCAAATTGGTTGAAAGCGAAGCCGGTCCTGCCGCAAGCGTTAAGGCGCTGTATCGCCGCGTGCTCGCGCGCGATCCAAAATCGCTGGAAGTCGATCTTGCGCTGAGCTATCTTGCGAAAGGAACTCTCGCCCAGTATGCGCAGGCGCTGCTGGCAACTAACGAGGTAGTCTTCTGGCCATGAAGGAACAATTGTCGCGGCGCGCGTGCGTTCAGGCGCTATGTGGGGGACTGGGTGGCGTCGGCCTCAGCGCAATACTCGCGTCGAATACCGCCTCGGCCGCAACGGCCGGACACTATGCCGGCCCTGCGCTCGCACCCAAGGCAAAGCACGTCATTTTCATTTTTCTCTCCGGCGGCCCATCGCAACTCGACATGTTCGATCGCAAGCCGATGCTTGCGAAGTACGAAGGCCAACGGCCCAACGCAGTGGCCAACTTTCGCACTGAGCGGGAAACCGGAGGTCTGCTGCCGTCGCCATTCATTTTCAAAAAGTACGGCCGGAACGGTGTTGATGTGAGCGAATTGTTGCCCAACATCGCCTCTGTCATCGACGACGTGTGCGTCGTCAAATCTGTGCACACTTTCAATCCCACGCACGGTCAGGGCAAGAATCTGGCTCATTCAGGCAGCATTCTTGCCAACCGTCCGACAATGGGCGCGTGGGTCTCCTACGGGTTGGGTACGGAAAACGAAAACCTGCCTGCCTTCGTAGTGCTCACGGGCAATCCGGGCGGCGGTTCCCTTTGGCGCGCCGGATTCTTGCCCGCCGAACATCAAGGAGTCGCCTTCAACCCCTCCGAGCCTGAGCCGGAGAAGATGATCCGCGACCTCCGCAACCGCCAGATGGACGCTCCGGCGCAACGGAAGCAACTTGACTTGATCCAATCGCTCAACCGCGAGCACCGCGCCGGTTTCGGAGCCGATGCCTTTCTCGACGGCCGGATCAAAGCAATGGAAGCGGCCTACCGCGTGCAATTCGAGGCGCTCGACGTCTTCGACCTGCGCAAGGAATCCACAGCCATGCGCGAGGAGTACGGCGACAACGGCTACGGCAACAGTTGCCTGATGGCTCGGCGTCTCGTCGAAAAGGGTGTCCGCTACATTCACATCTATCCCGACGCGGGCAACGATTGGGACGATCACAAAGAGATCTTCAAGAATCTGCGTGGACGTTGCCCCAAAATGGACCAAGCGACCGCCACTCTCATTCGTGACCTCAAGCGCCGCGGCCTGCTCGATGAAACGCTCATCGTGTGGGGCGGAGAGTTTGGCCGCACGCCAGTCTCAGAGGCCGCCGATGGCCGCGACCATAATCCATACGGCTACACAATGCTACTGGCGGGCGGAGGGGTGAAGGGCGGCATCGCGTACGGCGAGACCGACGAGTTCGGTTTCCGCGCCGTCGAAAACCGTGTCTCCATTCACGACATGCACGCCACCATTCTGCATTTACTGGGAATGGATCACGAGAAGCTGACATACCGTTACGCGGGGCGCGATTTCCGCCTCACAGACGTTCACGGACAAATTGTGCGCGACATTCTCACGTAGTTGGGTTTACGTCGGGTTCCTTGGCTTCGTTCGATCATGCCTGCCCTTTCCAATCAACGGAGTTTGGGTTCGTTTCGTAAAAAAATACTTGTTTGCGGCGCAAATCTGAGAGCGGGAGGAACGCGTGTCCTGCCGTAAAAGAACGAGATTTCCGGTGTTCACCACGGTTCGAGCCTGACATAGTGGCAAAGCGCGCCCACTGCGCGCCACCTGCTAAGTGGCGGAATAGGTGGGAGATGATTTTCGCAAGGAGACGGTGAACGTGGGAGTCTGCGGCTCGTACAGGTCACCAGAGTGCTGATGGAGAGGGATCGAGTTACTTACACGGCGAAAAGGTTCCGCGTCGCGAATCTGTCTTCCTGTCCCATTGTTGCCCGACGAACGTGTTGAGACAGTGTTCCGGTTCAGTTGGAAATGGAGAAGGCGTTCCCCAATTGAGCTAATGGAGAGAACGCATGAAGAAGCAACGGAAGCAATACGCGCCGGGGGAGAAGGTCGCCATCCTGAGGCGGCATTTGCTGGAGAAGGAGCCCATCTCGAAGCTGTGCGAGTTGGACTCCAGCCGACGGTCTTCTGCCGCTGGCAGAAGGAATTCTTCGAGAACGGGGCTGCTTCCTTCGAGCAGAAACGGCCAACCAACCATTCCGCTGACCAGGAGCGGATTGCATACCTGCAGAAGAAGATCCAGACAAAGGACGAGGTTCTGGCCGAGCTGATGGCGGAGCACGTCGCGCTAAAAAAAAGACATTGGAAACTCTGACCGCTGGGTGCCGCACGATACGCGGGATCAAGTCGTGGATTTCGTCCGGTGTTGGTCGGAGAAGACCGAGATCGGCGCCGGGCGGTTCAATGGGTGGCTCGACATCACCGCCGGCAAGTTCTACGACTGGCGGGAACGCAACGGGAAGATGAACGAGCACAACGGCTGGTCACCTTTCCTCCACCTAGAAGCGGAAACATTTGCGGTGAAGTCCTGATGGACCCTATGTGGCCTCCGGTGTGTACGTGCCCTGGTGGGAGAGCGGAGCGATCTCCTAAGCTCTTCACCCTAACGTAGGCTTTGGACCAGTAAATCATCGAACGTAGCAACACCGCGGCCGAAGACCGCCAACCCCGCAATGCCGCTCGACAATCTGTCGTCGCCAACGTCCCCTACCTCTTGATCGTCAACCAACACTTTGATCCGGCCGGCCCTATATTGCACGGCAATCCGTGTCTTACGAGGATCCGCGCTCCGTTTGACGGAATGTCGGTCCCGGCTCGCTGATGGGAGGATGGCAGTCCAGGGTATCAGTTCTGAATAACCCTGCACATCACCTCCGCCGAATAGTTTTCTTACCAGCTTGAACTGTGTGATTCTTGCTACTTCCGGGCAGGCGCTGAAAGACGAACAACCCTCGACGGTGGGTCGTTTCAGCCTCCCTTCGTCCTGCAGCCACTGCCCGTAGAGAAGTTCGAAATGCGGCTTGTGGTAGCGGATCCGTAGCTTTTTGAGGAGGTCCTCCATCCTCTCCTGCTCGGTGGGATGCGGAGGCGGGTCTATCTTTGTTTCTACCTGTCGCCGTAACCGGAAATAGGAGAGCATGTCCTCCCCGGCTTGCATTGGCAACTTCAAGTCACCGCCAGAAAGGACTAACGAATGATAGCCCTCATAACTCAAATGGAACACCAGGCCGGAGGCGACCTCGAAAAGCCCCATCAGGTCATCCTGGGGATAGGCAGTTCTTTCCGTACGAAAAGCCGGCCAATCGCTGCCAACTAACACGGATGCCTGGAAATCATTCCAGGCAGGTCCGTAGGCCGCGACGATTCCATCGCGAATGGACGAAGTACTGACGCCCCGTGGCGGCTGATTCGACATTTCGTACGCACCAGAAACGTAACGCAAAGAGTAGCTCCCACGACCGATCACCGGCCGTTTTTGTGACCAGGGAATTAGCTCTGCGGGGAACTGCTCACTCCGGTTCGGCCAGCCGCTGTTTGAATCTGTGAAGTCCTCGTGATAGGTGAGAGCACCGGACACCAAACGGCTTTTCGGTTCCCATGGATAGGGATGGTCGGTTACTGATACCTCGCACGCGGACGCGTTGAAGATCACGGGCCCTTGCCCGGATACTCCCCCTATTCCATGGCGGGCGATCGTCTTGACGCCTTTTCGGTTTGCCCGCACTTCGATTCTGCGGAAGCGCTCTACGTTTCCTGGATAGTAAGCAAGGGTGTATTGGGCCTGTAACATCTGCGAGATTCGAGCAAGCGCTACCTTCAGATCCCGATCGGAAACCGGAAAAAACGATTCGACCCCGGACTCCTTCGCCAGAACGTCGAACGCGAAGATCGGGTTGTCGATCTGACGCTCCCCTATGAGCGTCACGGTCTTGCCTCCCTGTTTAAATAGCTGCGCCTCGGTACGGCTGAAGAAACCGATCATAAAGACCTGCGGTGTGGACATTCGGGCGAGTTCGATCAATGGCTGTAACGGCAAGCGGCTATGCTGATCCGCGCCATCCGTCAACAACACGACCGCCTGCTTGCGATTCTCTGCATTCCGCATCCGGCACAACGCCGACGCCAGGGCATCATATAGAGCAGTACCCCGATCGAAGTCGCTGCGAGGAATCGTAATCTGCTCCGGGTGGCGGCGTTCCTCCGCTGTCAGTTCTTTGAAGATCTCGACGTGGTCACTGAAGGACATCAGAAGGATCTGGTCATTGGGGTGTTGCCCGGCAATCAGCGGCGCAATCAGTTCGCGAGCCCGGTCAAATTTTTGATCGAAATCCATGCTGCGGCTGGCATCCAATACAATGGCGAGACTCAGCGGTTGGTGCTGGGCGCCGAAGAAAGCGATCTTTTGGGGTTGACCATCTTCGAGCAGCGTGAAATCAGCAGCAGTCAATCCTGGAACGAAGTTCCCCTTTGGATCAATGACTTGTACAGCAATCGACTGGAGGTTCGTGGTAGAGCGGAAAACGGGCGTCTGCCCCGGCGCCACATAGGGCAAGTGTCCAGTAAGAAGCGCCAGACATAAAGCTCGATTCCAGAATTTCATCGTACGCTACCCTTTGGCGACCTGAGACGTTTGAGCGAAACCTCGCGTTACAACTAGGTTGGGAAATAGTACACCCGTGTTCTGCCGTAACTGCTGGGGCGAACGTGATTGTAAACGTCGATGAGCACCTCGGCGCCTAGCGCTTAGGAGATACAGCCTGCGGTGCCGCCGCTAGAAGCGGTCTTCGGAAAGTGGTCCAACGGGAAGTCCTTTTGGTTTGGGAGGGCGGCGTCAGGCCATGATTGATTCCTTCCCTAGCCAGTTTCGTTTGCTTCCTCCCTGTTATTGGGTTTGAACCGGGCAAAGGTAGCCTGATTTTCTTTTGAAACCAGTTGCAGCCTCAGCAGCCTGCCTTATCCCACGCCGACTCTACATCGGTATTCTCCTCCAAACTGGCCTACCGAAAATGGCTGAATTCTCGCTGACAGGGAACGCCCGCTCATCCTATCTGAACCAACACAACAGTGCAGGCGTGCACCTTCGAGGAGTGAGGCACCTGAGGGGTTTTGCAACCAGTTCAATGGGTATGAGTTATTGAGATTCGTAGGCGCGATGGGATCTTTCACCACGTCTGCCAGTCCGCTTTGCATGTCAGCGCGGCCGACGTGAACTCTCTTTGCGTTGGCCACTCAAGCGGCTTGGCTTGACCAACCCAGCTCCGGCCGCGGCATACATTAGTTGGTATGCCACGCTGCAATCACTGAAGCTAAAGATTGCAGTCACTGGCCTGATCTCCTTTGCGGGCACTGTGAATGCAGAAAGCCCCGGCCTTGCGACCGGGGCTTTTCGGAACCGAGGTTTCTTCCGTTAGAAGATGTTCCAGAGGTACTGCGTGTAGACTTCGTGGTGGAATTGCACTTCCGGCGGTTTGACGATTGTGCCAAGTGCGCGCGGGCAACGATCCGCCGACGCCCTCTTCAAGTCGGCATACCGGCTTTTCACGTCGTCACCGAGAATTTTGGTGATCCACTCGGCGCTGTTGAAATTGTCCAAAGCATCGTAAATGTTGTCCGGCAGATACCGCGCGGCATCGCGAAGATTGTCGATTTTTGCGATGTCGCCGTCGAGGCCTGTCTTGAAAATCGAATACAGAACCATGTACGGATTCGCATCCGGACCGACGGAGCGAACTTCCACGCGCGCGCTGCGGGAATTGCCGATGGGAATGCGGATCATCGAGCCGCGATCGGTCGCCGAGGCTTTGATCTGGTTCGGCGCTTCGAAGTGCGGATCCAATCGGCGATACGAATTGACACTCGCATTCAGCAGCAGGCACAGGTCATTGCCGTGCGTAAGAATTCGATCGACGAACTGCCAGGAGAACGGGCTCATCTTTTCCAGCCCGTTCGGATCCCAGAACAGGTTCTTGCCATCCTTGGTGATCGACACGTTCGTGTGCATGCCACTTCCGTTCACACCTACGATCGGCTTGGGCAGGAAGGATGCGGTGAGACCCATTTTTGTTGCGATCTGGCGGCAGATCAGTTTGTAGATCTGGATCTGATCGGCAGCGGCCACTACTTCGGAGTAGCTGTAGTTGATCTCGAACTGCGACGGCGCAACTTCAGGGTGGTCCTTTTCGTTCTGGAAGCCCATCGCCCGCTGCACTTCGGACGACTTATCGATGAACTCGCGCAGCGTATCGCCCGGCAACGAGTGATAGTATCCACCCGCGCTTACGTATTCGAATTTGCCGGTCTCATGATAGTGCCGTTCAGCGTCGACTCCCTTGAATAGGAAGCCCTCAATCTCATTGGCCGCGTTTAGGGTATAGCCTTCCTTCTTGTGAACGCCCTCGGCATAAGACTTCAACACCGCGCGAAGGTCCGCGCCATAAGGCCCGCCGTCCTTGTCGACAACTTCACCAAACACAAGTACCTTGCCGGGGCCGAACATATCGGACGGACCCCAGTAGAATGCGGACCAGTCGATGCCCAACCGCAAATCGCTTTCTTTCTGCGCCGTGAAGCCACGAATCGAAGAGCCGTCGAAGGTGAGATTGTCCCAGCTCTTGACGAAGAATTTCTTGTCGTAGTCCAGCAT
The DNA here is from genome assembly GCA_035650295.1 of Bryobacteraceae bacterium. Lineage (GTDB taxonomy): Bacteria > Acidobacteriota > Terriglobia > Bryobacterales > Bryobacteraceae > JAFLBB01. The sequence goes on from DASRHX010000312.1 coordinate 10,617, forward strand.
GTGCAGCCGGCCCTCGAGGTCGCTGAACAGGAGGGTGACTGCCTTAATCCCTTTCTGGTCCGTCAGGTACTTAAGACGCTCTTCCTGCATTTGATGCATCGGAACGCGCTTCATCCGCTGTTCCTTCACACCCAGGTTCAACTCTTCCAATTCGTCGTAAGTAGGCCTTAGAAAGCTTTGCAGTTCGTTACTCATTCATATCCTCTTGGGTCGGCGTTCCTGAAATTTGATTCTGTCTAAAGCCGCGGGAACGGCTGTGCGTTTTTTGTGTGGAAATTGGGCTCGCGGCGTAGACCTTGCATTCCGGCACAATTTCGACCTTCTGATTGTCCATGCTGGAAGGCAGCTCTGACAACGGTTGGGCCGATAGATTTTCTTTATGGAGGTCCTACGTTTGCCTTTGGCTATCCGCCGACGAGGCTGTAAATCGATGATTTTAAAACCCTCCAGACAGTGCTGTGAGCCTCGGGAGGAAGGAGGCTTCTCAATCGCGAATGTACATTCGCAGAACGGAGCGTCGGATTGTGTCGGAGCTATCGCCAACGCCAGCACGATCGAACTCATTACGCCGAAGACGTCCAGTCCCGAACCAATCCCAACCAGGCTCCTAAAGGCGGCCTTCCCCGCCAGGGCGTTCTGCATGGAGCCAGCATGCGTGAGTCACGCTTGGAAAACATCACAACATGGTAGGGTTTGCCGCTACCACGTTTGGTCGCTGCGCAGCTACCTCGAACGTGGTACTCACCGCCACTACTGTGGCAACCGAACTTGAAACACCGTGCGGCCCGGCTTCGACTCCACGCGGATCGAACCCTTGTGGTTCCGGATGATCCGCTGCACAATATCCAGTCCAAGTCCGGTGCCTTCGCCCACGGACTTCGTCGTGAAAAATGGTTCAAAGATGCGGCTCTGCACATCGGCCGGAATTCCCGGGCCGTTATCGCCGATCTCCACCAGAATTCCGCTCGGTTCCGTGCAGGTCCTCACCGAGAGCGTCTTCGGTCCGCCCGCCGTAATGCTCGCCATGGCATCGAGCGCGTTGTCGATCAGATTCGTCCAGACCTGATTCAACTCGCTGCCATTGGCTCGAATGCGGGGAAGATTCCCAGCGAACTGGCGCGACACTTCCACCCCGTGCTTGAGCTGATGCTGGAACATGCGCAGCGTCACGTCGATCCCCTTCTCCACGTCGACTTCGGCAACCGGACTATGGTCCATGTAGGAATACGACTTCACGGCTTGAATCAGATCGGAGATGCGGCGCGACGCCTCTTCCATTTCGCGCGTGAGGCAGATGATCTCGTGATCGGCGGCCAGCACATGCAGGCCATGCGTTAGAAGCTCACTCGACACGAGGGGCACGAGCGGGCTGAGTTGCTCCACCGTGAACTGCGCGTCGACAAGGCCGGCGGCCAACTCTCCCGAGACGCCGTGGCTCTCCAGCCAGTCTGCAAGATCAGACTCCAGGTCGGCGCGCTCCAGTGCATCGATTTCTCCCGGCGTGGATGCGCACCCGATGAGAGAGTCGCTCAGTTCGTTCATGATTTCACGAGCGCGGTGGGGAATCGTTTCGTCGCGCATGGCGAGCACGTGGCGGCGGCGTTCAGCGAGTACATCGCGCAGGCGGGCGGACGAGCGCACGGCGGCCGACGCTGGATTGTTGAGTTCGTGCGCGAGCCCCGCGGCCAGCTTGCCCAGTGCGAGCAGACGGTTCGAGCTCTCCTCCATGCGCGTGAACGTGCGCGCGCGATCG
>DASRHX010000313.1:0-3538 GCA_035650295.1 Bryobacteraceae bacterium
CTGACAGAGGCCGCCGACTATCGTGCAATGGCCGCGATGCTGGAGGCCGACGCAGAGGCGCAGGCGGTGCTGGCGGCGAAATGGGTGGACGATCCGTGGCAAGGCGCGGCGATTTATGAGCGGGACGGCGTGGTGGAACGAGTGATCGAGAAGCCGGCACGAGGGACTTCGACAACGCACTGGAACAGCGCGGGGACATACATGTTCCGGGCGTCGATCTTCGACGAACTGGTGCGCATTCCACGATCGGTTAGGGGGGAGTACGAGCTGACGACAGCAATTCAGCAGTTACTGGCCGCAGGCAGTCGCGTGCTGTTGCATGGGCTTGCGGGGGTATGGCGCGACGTAGGCCGGCCGGAGGATTTAGGAGCGGCACAGGAGATGGTTTGACGCGCATTGCGCTACCAGCGCGTCTGGTCGCGAATGACGCTCGCCATCCGTTTACTGACGATTGCCTCGAGGCCGTTGGTCATTTTCAGGAGCCAACGCTTGCTCGACAAGGGCGAGATACGCAGGATGTGGTCTGTATTGATGATCGTGCTGCGGTGAATGCGGCGAAACGTGGGCGAGGGCAGGCGCTCTTCGAGGGCCTTGAGCGTCAGATCGGCGAGGAAGCGGCCTTTCCCGGCCAGGATGTAGACGATTTCGCCTTCGGCCTTGAAGGCAATCACGTCGCCGACGTCAAGCATGTGGAATTCGTCTTTCAGCCGGCCAGCGATCCGGCGAACGGGTTCCTTGGCGGCGGTTGCAGCGTGCTTGGGATCGGCCACGGGCTGCAGGCGGGCTCTGGCCTTCTCGATCGCGGTCTCCAATCTTTCGCGGCGCACAGGTTTCACCAGGTAGTCGGCGACGCCGAGTTCGAAGGCGTCCAGTGCTCGTTCACCGGATGCGGTGACAAATATGATTAGGGGCGATCCGCCGCGGAGCTGCTGGGCAACATGGAAGCCATCGAGCAGCGGCATCTGTAAGTCGAGCAACACGACATCGGGGCGCAGATCGTTGGCGCGCACCAGTGCTTCGGCGCCCGTGGTTGCTTCGCCGCAGATTTCGATGCCGGGCATTTCTTCAAGTAACTCGCGAAGTACCTGGCGCGCTACGGGTTCGTCGTCGGCGATGAGAATGCGCATCAGGCCGCTCCCACCTGAACTTGAGCCGGAATGCGAAAGCCGACCGAAGTTCCTTCGCCCGAACTCGCGATCTCCAATTCCGCTTCCGGTCCATAGCAAAGAGCCAGACGGCGGCGTACGTTCTGCAGACCAACGCCCGCGCCGCGCGTGGAGTCCTGACTTGAGGGAGAGAAGCCGCTCCCGGTGTCTTCGACACGGACGTGGAGCATACAGTTGTCCATGCGGGCGAAGATACGCACGAGGCCGCCTTCGGGAATCTGCGAGATGCCGTGCTTGATCGAGTTCTCGACCAGCGGTTCCAGCGATAGCAAGGGAATCAGTTGATGGAGCGCCTGTTCCTGCACGTCGAACTCGGTACGCAAGCGGTCGCCAAGCCGCAGCTTTTCGATCTCCAGATAAGAGCGGATGATGGCCATCTCCTCTTCGAGGGAGATGTAGGTTCGCTCGCGCTGCAGAAAGTAGCGCAGAATGTCGGCGAGGTTCAACACGGTGGCGCGGGCGCCGCGCGCTTCCTTCGGAATCACTCCGTAGAGGGTGTTGAGCGCGTTGAAGATAAAGTGTGGATGGATCTGCGATTCGAGGGCGCGCAGCTCGGCTTGAGAGACGAGGCGGCGCATTTCGGCGGTGCGAAAATGCTCGACGTGTTCAAGCAGGATGGTGGCGAGGCGGGCGAGTGTTTCGAGATCCTCGCTGAGATAGCGGCGGCCTCCACGGCGGTGACCGAACGCGAGCAGCTTCAATTCCCCTGAGCCAAGGCGCAGGGGAAGAACAGCTTCGATGCCAGTCCCGTTTAGTTCAAGTTCGGCGGCGGTAGCCGGATAGTGCCATTGGCGGCGGTTCAGGCGCTCGGCGATGGGCTCAGGGACAGGCACTGTACTTGCCTGCAGGAATTCGCCGAGGAGTGCGGCGGCGCGGTCGAGATAGGAGTTCTCGTCGGGGCATTCGGAGCAGAGGCGGTGCATCTGCTCGCTCACGGAGTCGAGGCTGGAGCGGCCGAAAAGCACGCGCGTGAGGCCATACTGTAGGCGGCCACGCAGAGTCCCATACAGAAAGAGCAGCAGGCAGGCGGCTACGAGTGCCATCCCTTGGCGGAAAGGCGACGGCGGCTCCTGAATGCTCACTCCTAGAGCGCCGAGCGCGTGTATACCGGCAAGGAGCACGACGCCGGCGAGCGTCAGGCTGGCGAGCATGCGCACGAAGACATCGACGAGGACGAAGCGATAGTCCTGCAAGAGAATCACGAGCGCAAGCGGCACGCCGGCATGATGCACAAGTAGTTCGAGCGACCATAATCCGTGTGCGTCGCCCGAGCCGTAGTGGACAAAGGTGATAGCAAACAGGAACAGGGCCATGGCGGCTACCAGGCGGGAACGCGCGGAACGGGCATCGCTTCGTCCGGCCCAGAGTGAAAGGGGCGTAAGAATGACGAATCCAGCGGTTGTGAAGATGAGGGCGATGCGATGCACGTCGAGACCGGGAGAAAAGTGCTCGAACGCATGAAGGATCGTCGCTCCAATGCCAACGGCATAACCGGCACGAACGAGATTTGGCGAGCGCCGAGCCAGCGAAACATCGAGCAGGACGGCGGGTAGCAGGCAAAGCGCGGAGGTTGCGATGGAGACAAAGATGCCGGACCCAGGCCAGCCCCAATCGTTCATGGCGAGGACGGAGAGTGAGGCGGCATTCCAAATAAAGGCGAGCGCGGCAGCCACGGCGGGGAGGCGGGACGACCGCATGACGAGCAGAAAGAAGACCGCGAACAAGATAGCGCCGAGCGAGTGCCCGATGGTGTTCACCATGAGCGGCTCGTGTGTGGAGAGCGTGACGTGCGTGATCATGCGTCCTCAACGCGGCGGTTGGCGGCGCGCTGCAAACGGTCGCGAATGCCGTCCCATTCCGTACCGGAAGGAGGCGGTTCCACCGCGATCCAATCGTAGCCCTTCGCGTCTGCGCTGTGCAGCATTTCGTAGAGATGGGCGGCGAAACCGGCGGCATCAGCGGGCAACTCAAAGCCCCGGCGCAGCAGCAGTCCGCGTCCGGATTTTGGCTGGCTGCCGCCGATGTAGAGAGGGGTGCGCGGTTGGTAGTGCCGCTCGTGCAGGCCGGGTGAGGAGTGGGCGCCCGTTTCTCCAGTGGTGACTTGCAACGGGCCCATGATGGCTTCCAATTCATCCCGCGGAATCATACCGGGACGAAGAAGGACAGGGTGCGGTCCGGCGAGTGAGAGGACGGTGGACTCGATGCCAACGGTGCAGGGTCCGCCATCCAGCACGGGCACACGTCCTTCAAAGGCTTCGACAACGTGCGCGGCCGTCGTCGGCGAGAGCTGCATAAAGCGGTTGGCGCTGGGCGCGGCAATGGGCACACCAGCCTCGCGGATGAGTTCGAGTGCCTGCGGGTGAGCGGGCATG
>DASRHX010000314.1:0-3346 GCA_035650295.1 Bryobacteraceae bacterium
CGATCTCCTTGTTCGATTTGCCGGCGACGATTAACTGCAGTACTTCCAATTCGCGCGGGGTGAGCGTACTGTCCTTTGCGCCGCCGGCGGTGGGCGCGGGAAGATGGGGGTCGAGAACGCGTTCACCGGCGGCGATGCGGCGTATGGCGTCGACGAGTTCGAGATCGAGCGCGCTCTTGAGCAGATAACCGGAGGCACCGGCCTCGAGAGCGTTGCCGAGGTAACCGGGTTCGGCGTGCATGCTGAGCATCAGGATGCGGGCGCCAGGGCGGGCGGCGAGAATCTTGCGCGCGACGGCAGCGCCATTCATACCGGGGAGGGCGTAGTCGAGGACGACCACGGCGGGTTCGAGTTCGGCGGCCATGGAGACGGCGGCCGGACCGTCGTCGGCTTCACCGACAACGACGAGGTCCGGTTCGTCTTCGATGAGACGGCGAAATCCGCGGCGGACGAGGGCATGGTCGTCGACGAGGAGCACGGTAATTCGGGGTTTCATGCGGTTGGCACCTCGCGAGGGATGGGCACTTCCAATTGAATCAAAGTGCCGCCGGAGGGGCCAGGCGATATGTTGAGGCGTCCGCCGAGCAGCAGCGCGCGCTCACGCATGGCAACGAGGCCGATGCCGCCGCCGGTGCGGGGTCCAATGCCGGAGCCAGAGTCTTCCACTTCGAGGATGAGGTTGGGCGCCTTGCGAGAGAGGCGCACGTGAGCCTCCTTCGCGCCGGAGTGGCGGACGACGTTATTGAGGGCTTCCTGAAGCACGCGAAACACGTGAATGGAGGCATCGTAGGGAAGGGCGAGATCGCCGGCAGGGCGGTGGTAGTGGATCTTGAGTGCGGTCTGGCGCTCCACAACGGGCAGGTACCAATCGATTGTGGGAAGCAAACCGGACTCTTGCAGAATGACAGGCTGAAGCGATTGCGAGAGGCTGCGGACCTTGTTCAGCGCTTCCTGAGCAACCGATTGAAGCTCGGAGAGGTCCTGCGCGACGGCGGGTTCGGCGGCGTGGCGTTCGGCGCGGCGGGCCATGACGCCGATGGCAGTGAGGATCTGGCCAAACTCGTCGTGCAACTCGCGTGAGACGAAGCGGAGCGTTTGCTCCTGCGTGGAGATGAGCTGGCGAGAGAGAGTGCTGCGCTGAATGGAGAGATCGGTAATGCGCTGAAAGAGGCGGCGGTTGAAGCTGATGGCGAGCGCGCCGGTGATCAGGATGAGTGTGAGCATGGCGGCCAGGAACAGGTAGGCGTTGCGCTGGAGGCGCGAATAGATTTCCGCCATCTGCGCACCGGCGCGCTGGTCGGCTTCGTTGTTGTTGACGAGCAGCCGGGCGATGGAGGCGGCGAGCGCATCGCGGCGGGCTTGGAGGGAGTCGCGAATCTGGCGGCGAGCTTCTTCGTCGCGTCCGTTGCGTGCCTGTTCGAAGGTAAGATCGAGCGCGTCCCAAAACTGGCGGAGTGAATTTTCGAGGTAGGCGCGGTCGTTGGGTGTGCGGCCGGTGGCGAGAGACGATTCGAGACGGATGGCATCATCGAGATCGCGGCGAATGCGGCCGAGGGGCGCGGTCCACGCCGTGAGGGGATAGGGTTCGCTGCGTTCGAGCATGTCGCGCATGGCGAGGCCGAGCTCGTTGAGGTTGTCCTGGATGCGGAGGAGTTGGAGAGAGGCGCGGCGATTGCGATCGACGAGGCGCTCCTGCACTTCGCGCACGGTTTGGATTTGGTGAATGGTGTAAATGGAGTAGACGAGGACGGCGAGCAGAGTGATAGAGAGGCCGCCCAGCAAGGCGGGCGTGGGGGAAGGAACATGGCCGGGTCCTGGCTGCACGTGGAGGAAAGAATATCAGAGGAGGAGTGGGTAGCAAGGGTGTGGATAGCGCCAGCTAGTAATGGGAAAAGACTATTGCCGGGTACCAGCGATCGTTGTTATTCTCCCGGAACCGGCCGGAATGAGTGTCTATCAATCGTTGAAAGCCGTTGTTGTTCTCAGCTTCCTTTTCGCAACGGCGAACGGGCAGGAGCCGACCGGCGGCATCAGCGGTTCGGTAACCGATCCATCGGGTGCCACAGTGCCGCGTGCCCGCGTCATCGTGAAACACAAACAGACAGGGCAAAGCCACGTTCGAACGACCGTGGACACTGGACTCTTCACTTTCCCCGCTCTTCCAGCCGGCGACTATGAACTTGTGATCGAAGCCGATGGATTTGCTCCGTTGCGAGTGCAGCAGGTAAAGGTGGAAATCGACCGGACCATCCGCCTGCCGCTCGAACTCGTGATTACCGGGAAGGAGCGGGTCGACGTATCCGCAGTGGCCGAGACAGTGGACCGCGATTCGAGCTCACTGGGCCAGACGGTCACTGAGCGCCACATCACCGATCTGCCCCTCAATGGACGCAACTTCACCCAACTGGGTCTGCTGCAAGCCGGAGTGGTACCGCTCACGAACGGGCTGATCAGCGCGGGCGGCTCGATCAAGGCGACGCAGGCCTTTGCCGTAAACGGCCAGCGCCCCGAGTCGAATAACTTTCTGCTGGACGGGGTGCGTAACGTGAACCGGATGGATGGCGGCTTCGCGATCCGAACGCCCATCGACGCGCTGCAGGAGTTCCGCATCCTCACGCATACGGCACCACCCGAGTACGGCTCAACGAGCGGAGCCTCCGTTTCGGTCATCACACGGTCCGGCGGCAACGCCCTGCACGGTTCCGTCTACTACTTCGGCCGCAACGACGCAGTGGACGCGCGAAACTTTTTCTCCGCCGAGGTGGAGCCGCTGAAGCAGCACCAGTACGGCGCCACATTGGGCGGGCCGATCCGACGCAACAAGCTATTCTTCTTCGGTTACTACGAAGGCTTTCGAAACCGCCAAGGCGTCACAAAGACGGCTACCGTTCCCACGCCGGCCGAGCGCGCCGGCGATTTTTCCGCGTTGCAGGACCCTACCACGAACAACCTGCTGATCAACTTTCTGACGGGACAGCCGTTTCCCGGCAACCGCATTCCGAGCCAGGCGTTTAACCCGGTCTCGCAGCGCGTGCTCGAGTTCTTTCCGTTGGGTAATGTCTCGCCGTCACTCTTCCGCGCCACAGAGGTCGTGCGCAACGAGGTCGACCAGGGCGGTGTCCGCATCGACGCAATCCCACGGGAGCGGGACCAGTTCGCCATCCGGTACGCGACTTCATCCGGATCGAACTTTAACCCGCTTTCCATCCGCGGCGCCGACGTGCCGGGGTTCCCCACCGGCGACGATATCCGGTCCCATTCGGGGACCGTTTCGCATACGCACCTGTTTGGTCCCCGGACACTACTTAATACGCGGGTTGCGTTCTCGCGTTATGAGTTCCTTTTC
>DASRHX010000315.1:0-7448 GCA_035650295.1 Bryobacteraceae bacterium
GGTCTACGGCCTGTGTCCGCAAGTCAAGCCGCCCCGCGCGAACGCTATTTACCCAAGCCTGCCGCATTGGCTTGCCGGCCAGCGCCAGCGACGCGAATGCATCGGAGAAGAGTTGCGCCTGCTGTACGTCGCAATCACCCGCGCCAAAGACCGGCTCATCCTGGCCACCGCTGTTCCTTCCAACGCCGCCGAAAAGTGGCAGGGCAACACGCTGAGCGCGCACAAGCTGATTTCTGCGCGCAGTTATATCGATTGGCTCGGCCCGTGGCTCGCCGCCCGCGCGGGCGACCCGAACTGGCTCGATCAGCCGCGGGGAAATAGCAAATTATTTGAATGGTTCACTCATCACGCGCCGCCTGCCGGCGCCGAGCTCCCTCTCAAAAGCGACCCTCCAAACGCACCGCAATTGCAAACTGAGTCCGAGCCAGCGCCCGACTCCTGGCAATACCCTCATTCGCCCGCCACGCGAGAAGTCGCTACCCAGCGTGTGACTTCCCTTCGCGAACGCCTCGCCGAAGACGATGTCATCAATATTCCAGCCATTGGATCTATCGGAGCACGCACGGCCCGTCCGCGAGCGGACAAACTATCCGCGCTCCAATCCGGCACCGCCCATCACCAGTTTCTGCAATTGATGGACCTCGATGGCCCCTGGACTGAACCCGCCCTCCGCGAGCAAGCCGAGCAATTGCACAACGACGGCTACCTGTCCGATTTCAAAAACCTGGACTATGCCGCCCTCCTGTCCTTCTGGCAGTCCGATCTTGGCCGGCGCCTTCTGGCCAATCGCAAGTTCCTCCATCGCGAAATCCCTTTCACTGCCCGCATGTCGCCCGCCGACCTGAAAGCCGCTGGTCTCGCTCCCGACGAATTCATCATCGTCCGCGGCGCCGTGGACCTCGCCTTGATCCTTCAAAAGGAGCTCTGGGTCATCGATTTCAAAACCGACACCCTTCCCAACGGCGACCTCACTGCCGCCCTGCGCCTCTACACCCCCCAGGTTCGGCTCTACGGCCGCGCCCTCGAACGCATCTACCGTCGCCCCGCCCTCCTCTACCTCCACTTCCTCACCCTCAACCAAACCGTCCCGATAACGCCGACCTGACGCGTGCTGCCCAAATCGGACTTGGCCGACGACCGCATCGCCTGTCACTTCCAACCCCCGTACCTGTCACCAGCCTGTCACTTCAAAACGCCACTTTTGATCAATGTTTACGGGCCACCTGTCACCCTGTCACCACCTGTCACCCCCTGGGCCCCCTCCTGAGTCTTGCTCTTACTCGACACCACTGCTCCAGACGCATCCTGGGTCTTCCCCCAACCCGGCTAATCCGAACCTATCCGAGGTTCGTCGCGCCCTCACTCCTTCCGCTTCTGCGCTCGGCGCTTCGCTTCAAGCAACCGGCTGGTCGTTGACGTAGGTTCCTCGGCTGGTTTCGTTTCCTCCGCGACCGGTTGTTCTTCCCGCTCGGGCGTGAAGGTCGGTCGCTCGCTCGGTAAGACCGGCGGCGCGACGGGGGTCGCGGGGCGGAAGAGGTCGGGCGAGGGTTCCGCAGGGCGTTCGGCGCGGACTTTGTCGCGGCGGGCCAAGAGCGCTGCCAATGACTCGTCGGCTTGCGCCGGGCGGGGTTTGCCGCGCCAGAGGGAGGTGACTTTGGCGAGGGCGCGAGACCATTCTTCGCGGTCGATCTGGATGCGGCGGATGGCGATGTCGAGGACGAAAAGGATGATCGCGAATTTCAGGAGCCATTCCCAAAGGTCGCGGGGTTGGTACGTGCGTTTGCGGTCGTGGAGGAATGGGTTGTCGGTGGGCATGAGGGGGTCGAGGAACTTGCCCTGGCCCGCATCGGCGAGGCGCTTTAAGAGATTTACATTTGGCTCCGGTGCGGTGAATTCGGGTGAGTAATTGATGCTGGCGCCAAGGGATTGGGACCCGGCGATTTTGCCGTCCTGGATTTCCATGAGGTTGACGAGGTAGGACCCGATTTCTTTGGTGGGGAAATTGACTTCGTAATGGCCGGGGCCGGTCTGTTCGAGGCGAACGGTCTGGCGCTGGCCTTTGGGGCTGACGACGACCGCCTGCAAATTCAGGAAGTTGCGGTACTCGCCCTTCTCGTCGAGTGCATCGACGGCGAGGTGGCCCTGGCCGCGGTCGATGTTGATCTCCGTGGTGTAATCGGCGTTCTCAAGGCGGCGCAAGCTCCATTGGGCGGCCTGGGACCAGAATTGGCGGTACTTTTCCCACGTGAGCCAGTTGCGCGCCCAGCGCGCTTTGGCGTCGGAGGTGAACGCGACGGAGCGGCCGAGGCCATACTGCCAATGGGCAAGGACAGGATCGCCTTTGTCGGAGACAATGGGAATTTCGGCGCGCGCTTTGGGCGTCGTGCAAACATAGCCGAGGAGGTTGGGCATTTCGTCGCCGCCAATGCCGCGGACGATTTCGGTGGCGGCGGCAAGCTTGGGTTTGAAGGGTTCCTCGAAGATGGCGGACTTGAGGATGACGGCGGTTTCCTTGATGAAGATTTGCGGAAGCTGGGCGGCGTTCTGGACGTTGTAATAGCGGCCGCGGCCCCGGTCAGCAATCCACGTCATGGTGTCGGGCCCGGCGTGGCCCGCAATGAGGACAGTGCTGACGGTCATGCGGGCTCCGACGATGTCTTGCATGAGCTGCGCCGTAGGCGGGGCGGGATCGCCATCGCTGAAGACGATCATGTGCTTGAGGTTGGCGGTGGAGGCTTTAAGGCCTTCGTACCCGCGAGACATGACGCCCTGGAAAGAGGGGAGGTCACCCTGGTTCATGCCGGCGATCTGGCGGCCAAGGGCCTTGCGATCGCCAACCTTGGTGAGGGGAAAGAGCCAGCGTTCGACACCGTCCCACAGGACAACGCCGAGTTCGTCATTGGGACCAAGCGCGGCGAGGACGCCCTGTGCGCAATCGCGCGCGACCTGGTTGCCGTTGGCGAATTCCATACCGTGCATGACGAGGACGACCGCGCCGCTGGGCAGGACCTTTTTGCTGTCGAGTTCCATGTTGACGGGCAGGGTGGATTCGAGGGGCGTGCCGCGATAACCGCCCGCGGCGTAGGTCTGGTCGCCGCCAACGCAAACGAGGCCGACGCCGAAATCGCGCACGGCGCTTTCGAGGAGGCGCATAAGTTCCATGCCGAGGTCGCCGGCGGCGAGGTTGGAGATGAAGATGGTGTCGTAGCTTTGCATCTCGGCGAGGGTGAGGGGGACCTGTTCCATGCCAACGTGTTTCACGCGGAGGCGAGAGGCGGCGAGCGCGGAAGCGAGCTGAGCGTCCTGCTGTTTGTCGGCCGAAACGATGAGGACCTGGGGATCGCCGCGAACGGTGACGAAGCTGGTGGCTTTGTTGTTCTGGGGAACGCCATCGCCGATTGTGTCGACCTGGACGGTGTAACTGTAAAAGCCGGGATCCGCGAGAGTCTGGGGAAATGTAAATAGGTTTTTGCCGGCGGAAAGCATAACGCGTTGTTCGCCGAGGGCGGCGTCATTGCGGTAGAGGCGGACCGTGGCGGCTTGCGGGGCGTCGGCCTGGACGAAGATTTTGGCTTCGAAGGTCTGGCCTTCCTTGACGCGGTTGGGGACGCCGAGTTTCTGGACGGAGACGTCGTTGCCGCGTTCGACGCCGAGTGGGACGACGTCGATGGAGACGCCAAGGTTGCGGGCGGCGAGCATGGCGGCGATGGCGTCGCCCATGTTTTCGTTGCCGTCGGAGAGCAGGACGAGGCGTTTCTGGCCGGTCTCGGGGAAAGCGGCGCTGCCAAGGCGGATGGCCGAGGCGATGTCGGTCCGTTCCTGGCCGACGACGGCGTTGATTTTTTGGACGTCAACGATGGGGTTGGCGGAGGATTCGATGGCGGCCTCAGTGCCGAAGACGAGGACGCCGGCTTTGTCCGGCTTTTCTTTTTCTTTGGCGACGCGATTGATGAAATTACGGACGCCCTCCTGCTGCGTGGAAGGAATGGAGTCGGAGCGATCGATGAGGAAGAAAACGTTCATGCCTTCGAGTGGACGGAGCCATTGGAGGCCGGCGACGGCGAGGATGATCGCGAGGAGAACGATCATGCGAATGGCGAAAGCGGTCCACTTGCGCCACTTGGCGACGTGGACATCGGACTTGAGGGTGAGCCACACAACCCACGCGATGGCCGGGATGAGCAGCCAGAGGAAATGGGGGTGTGTGAATTGGAAGTTCATGGGGCCTGGTAGCCGCTGGCGTGCGGAGGCGGATGCGCAGTGAGGTTCGGCCGGTCCGCCTCGTTACCTCGGCGGCTACGAATAAATTTCAATACGCGGTGATTGCCGGCGTCGGCGACGTAGAGGTTGCCGTGGGAGTCGAGGGCGATTGCCCATGGGTTGCTCATTCTGCCGGGAGCTGCGCCGGGGCCGCCGAGGGCTTCGACAAAGCGATGTTGCGGATCGAAAATCTGGACACGGCTGTTGCCGAATTCGCAGACGTATTGGAAACCTTGCGCGTCGATGCGGACGTCGTAGGGATAACTCATTTCGCCGGGAGCGCTTCCGGGGCGGCCGTAAGTGGCGAGGTGCTGGCCGTCGGGCGAAAAGACCTGCACGCGATGATTGCACGAGTCGGCGACATAGATGCGGTCCTGCGCGTCGATGCCGAGGCCTTCGGCGCGATTGAATTCGCCGGGGCCGTCACCGGCTTTGCCGAAATGACGGACCAGACATTTCGCCTCGCCAGAGAAGCATTGCACGCGCTCGGTTAATCCATATTCACTCACAAGAATGTCGCCTTTGGAGTTTACGGCGACGGAGCGTGGAAAAGCGAGTTCGCCGCGATTGGTGCCGTGGGCGCCCCATTGGCAGGCCGGCTTGCCCGTGGAGGTGAAATGATTGACTCGCGAATAGTGGGGTTCGAGGACGATGATGTTGCCGTCGGCATCGCGGGACATGCCTTTGGGTTTTCCTTTGTCGGTTTGGGGCATTTGCCAGGAGAGGAGGAATTCGCCATGCGGGGAGAATTTCTGGACGCGACCGGTCATGTCGACGACGTAGAGGTTGTCGTCGCGATCAACAGCAACGGACCGGGGTTTGTTGAGTTCGCCCACGCCGGCGCCGCGGTGGCCGATGACTTCGACGCCGGAGAAGAAGGCGCTGTGGAAGGCCGGCTCCTGTTTGCAGCCGAGGACGAGGACGAGGACGAGGGCGAATTTGGAACGCACGTTCACGTGAGCAATATGCCCATAATGAAGCGGTTGAAAACGCGGAGCGCAAGTGTTTCTCCGCAGTTACTACGGCATGACGGCGCGATAGAAGCGCGCGCGGTGCTGTGCTGTATTTGTCTCAACGATTCTGAAGAGATTGGTGCCGGAGAGGTTTGTTGCCAGCCGATTCCACTGGGCAAGATTGCTGGAAACCTGCACCACTTGTCGCTGCCCCGCAGTTCCGAATATTGACAATTGCGCCTGATCATTCGTTCCGGCGCTGGCGATGGAAAGCGCTAGTGAGAAGGTCGGAGCCGGCGCGAGAGTCATCGTAAATGTATTCGTCACGCCCCCTGAATTTTGGCGGTAATCCCGGAGGAGAACGCTGAAGGTGAACGTGCCATTCGTGGCAGGTGTGCCTGCGAGTACGCCGGTAAATCGATCGAGCACCAAGCCAGGAGGCAGGCCACCAACCACTGTGAAGTCGTAGATCGGTATACCACCACTGGCGTTGAACTGGAACGCGAAAGGCAAGGTGGCTGCGCCGCTGCTGACTGCCTGGGTGGAGAGCGCAAGCGGCGCGAAAAGCGACGAAGTGCGAAGCGCGTAACCGACTTCCGCGGCACAGAGCAGGTCGAGCTTCGTAATAAGCCATCGTCTGCGCGGGATATCGCCGAAGTATTCATAACCGAACACCCCCTGACCGCTCTCCGGATCAATCACGCCGTTAAGATGGTCGAAGGTATCGATCGGCACGGGGCGACCGTAATAGTTTGTGACTGCCGCGCTCCGGAACGCTCCCGCATTTTTGGCGGTATTGAAGCCGGGGTGCGCCGGGTTGAACATCAACGCGTGTCCGATCTCATGATGAGCGATGGAATAAAAATCGTTTGTCTCATGTCCAAGGTTAGCGGTTACCAACCAATCGGCGTCGTTCGTCAGCAAGAGCCACCCAAGTGTGTTGTAATTGCCGTAGGTTTCTGCTTCGAAGCCACCTGACCGTTTTATGGTCAACGCAACGCCGTTGCTTCGCTGCACCGAACCGCTGTAACTACCTTCGCCACCGGAGCGATGAGTTGTATTCGTCGTGCCATAAGCGTAAAGCTGATAACCGCGATAGCTGATCGTATTGGTAAAGAAATAACCGCCGTTGAAATTGTTCGACCAGATATAAGTGCTCTCCGTTCCTGCGAGGACCGTATCCAGGTTCATTCCGCCGAAAAAATACGCCCAGTCATCCGCCGCCCGTTGCACCAACGCGCGGCGGATCGCGTTGGTGAAGAACCCAGTCACGTCGCGACCGTAGTTGACGATCACAGCGAACTCGTTTGTCTTCTGAAGGTCCTGGTCAATCACATGGATTGGCACGGTGTTGGTTTGCTTGACACTATTTGCGCCTGCGAACGCCACGGTTAACGTGTAGTCCTCGTCGATTCCGTCCCGGTCGGGAAAGATCGATAGTCTCACAGGGACCCGGTCAGCGGCGCTCGCAAATGAAACGGTTTTGCTGGGGCCACCCGTGCTCACGTTGCCGGGTGAATCAAAATAGAGCCGCCCTTCATCAGAGGACAGACTTGCGGAACCGGGAAACACCGCATTCGTCGGAGGCAAAAGGAATATCTTGATGAGCGGGTTTGCGATGTAACCGTCGCGATCCACCAGCACGATGCTGTGACCGGTCAAGGCGCGGCCGAAAATATCCTCAACGCGTGTTTGCCCCCAGATCACAATGCAGGACGCAATCCAGAAAATTGACGAGAACAGCGATATGTTTACTTTTCGCGTCGGGTTCATCACGCAGACGACTTTGCTCCGTGCCTAAAGTAAACGGCCAGCAAATTCTTGTTTCCCGGCGTCAAGAAGGCCCCGCTATTGAGGGCGTGTCAGGCGAAAGAAGCGGGTGGATGGTGCGATCGTTAGAGTGGCCTGAGCGAAGCCGTTGCTCCCGAGGACGCTGGCGGACACCTGCGACCAGCCGCCTGCCGGTGACAACGCGCCGCTATGCTGGAGCATGAATTCGCCGGCCCATGCGGGCCACTGAAGTGTGAGCCTGCTTCCCTCCGCGCCCGCGGTCAGCCGTGGCAATGCCGCCGCCGGCAGGCCAACCAGTTCCAGATCAAAACTGATGTCGCTGCTGTTGGGCTGGTTCTGGTGGATTTCCACAGCGAGCACGTTTGCGCCGGCCCGGAGAAGGCGCGAATCAAAAGAGTTTAAGTGCCATGCATCTTCATCCGCGTCGGTCACGCCGTCGAGCGC
>DASRHX010000316.1:0-5763 GCA_035650295.1 Bryobacteraceae bacterium
GATTTGTCCCTCGTACTCGTTCCCGTGCGTGCCACCAAAGCACAGGACACCATTGGGATTGCCGCCCCGGCTGCCCACCACCACGGTGAGCGGAACCAGCGAATAACCCCAGGTGCCATCTTGATGGAACGCAATCTGGTAGTGGCGTTTGCCCGGTGAGACAAAATCGATCTCGTCCGCATTGTGCACGATGGTCGGCATACGCACTTCTGGATAAGCACAGAGTACTGGCGGGGCTAAGCCCGGTCAAGGTCTGCGGGCGATTCCCGTTCAGTATCATGGACACCAGGCCCCGATAAGGTTGCTCTACGTCTCGGCTTCATCCAGAATGCGGGAAGGGTTTCATGCCGACGGTTCCAAATGCTTCGTCCGTTGAGCGAGCGATCGCGATTCTTGAATATCTCGACAACTCGCGCAGGGGATTGAACATCTCCGAGATCAGTCGCAAGTTGAACATCCCGAAAAGCTCGGCGCACGTCATCATTGTCACTCTCGAAAGACTGGGGTACGTGCAGAAGCGGGAGGATTCGCTGCACTACATGCTGGGGCTGAAGGCATATGGCCTCGGGCTGGGGATGATGAAAAGCTTGTCGCTATCGGAAGCGGCGCTGCCGAACATGCGCGCGCTCAGCAATCAATTGCATCTCCCTTCGCATCTGGCCGTGCCCGACGGCGACCAAGGTGTGTACATCCAGAAGGTCGACACGCCGGGATTGATCAAGATCGATACCTACGTGGGCCGCCGAATGGATCTCCATTGCACGGGTGTGGGCAAGATCATCCTCGCATTCGGCCCGCAAGAACTCCATGACCGCTTTCTCGCCAAGCCGGTTTATATCCGCTACACGCGCAACACGATCACCTCGCCGCGCATGATGCAGCGGGAGATATCGAAGATCCGCAAATTAGGCTTCGCCGTTGACGACGAGGAGGAGGAGCTGGCGGTACGGTGCGTGGCCGTGCCTGTTTTCCAGAACAGCAGGTTCGCGGCTGCGCTGTCTGTGACCGGAACGACGGCGCAACTTCCGATGATTGCGATTGACGAAGTCGCGGCCGTACTCCGCTCTACCGCCGCGGCGATTGCCGCTCCCATTCCGGTGCCGCAGTAACTAGCTGTCTATTCCCAGGATACGTAGCGAGTCGCGCTGGAACATGGCTTCCATCTTGTCCATGTCGAGGCGCGGCAAGCGTGTTCCTTCGAGCATATCGTTCAGCGCCCGCATCCCCTTCAAGCTCGCATCGACCGTAGTAAATGGATAATCGCTTCCCAGCAGAAGCTTATGCCACACGCCGTACTCCTGGAGCAGCATCAGCGAATGATACAGTTGAAACGGACGGTAGTGCAGCGCGGAGCAATCGGCGTAAACGTTGGCGTGCTTGCGAATCGTCACGACGCATTCGCCTTCGTACGGATGCCCGATGTGAGCGAGGATCATCTTCACATCCGGGTATCGTGTGGCCACCTCGTCCAGATGCCGCGGCAACGTGCATTCCAGCGGGGCCTGCGAAATGAACGTGGTTCCCGTATGCAACAAGACGGGCAGTCCGTGGAGAGTCGCGTACTCCCACAAATAGTCGAAGCGGCGATCCTGTGGGAGAAAACCGGCGTACATAGGCATCAGCTTGACGCCTTTCATCTTCAGGTTCTGATGCCCCTCGACCATCTCGTCCTGCCAACCCGGTTGCGTTGGGTCGAGCGAGAGAAATCCGATCAGCTTGTCCGGCTGCGTCGCCACGTACCTGGCGACTTCGCGATCCGGCACCCACAGGCCGGCGAGCTTCGCCTTACCGCCGAAGACGACCGTCTTGTCGCAAGTGGTCGCGGTGGCATGATATTCGCTCCAGCGAACGGTGAGATCAACTTCTACGTCGCCGCGCGCGCGTCGGGCTTGTTCCTTGAAGTCTTCCGAGAAATGCTCCGGGTATTCCCAGTAGTGGCTATGGACATCTACGATCACGAAGCCAGAATAGCCCACCGGCCTGCAAGCGGAGAATGCCGTCCAGATATATGGACTGTTAGCGTAAGGAATCCAGGTTCGCAAGGTCCGGTGGAAGCGCCGGTGGCATCGCGAATCCTTGCGTGACCAACCCTTGGGCCACAGCGCGATTGAATCATTGGCGCCGTAAGGATGAGCCCTTCCGAACGCCAGTTGTGGCAACCGGAATGACGATCACGGCGCCCGGCTCGGCGCGTCTCCGTACTTCCGGCCATGTCAGGGCGCGATAGAGATGTTTCATGCGCTTAGGTCCCGCCGGACATTGTCGATGCAGCGGAGGATCATGCGCGTACTACCGTTCTCCGGCACGCCGGCCATGAGCTTTTCAAATTGCCCGCGCACTCTTTTCAAGTCCGTACCGCAAGCCCGGCGCGCTTCGGGCGTGATTCGCTGCGCAAGATACACCGGCGGCCCGGGTTGAGAGGAAAGGAGCGGCTCGAGCGAAATCGTGCCACAGAACCCGGGACTGTGCCGGACATAGGCAGCCTCGGCCGCCAGAAACGCTTCGGCGAGACCATCTCGAATCGACGCCCGATTGGTCCTGTAGATCCGCTCAATCGATTCGTTGAAGTGCTGCCGCCATCTGGCGGAGGGATCAGCGAGTACGCGTGCCGCCACTCACGTCGAAATCTCGCAGCCGGGATTGGCCAGGATGTGATAGAACCACTCGTACGCACGGCCCCCCGCCGTGCAGTTGCTCAAGATGTTCTCCCACGAAGCGGATAGTCGGTGGGAGCCACCGGTCCCGCGCCTAGTGCTGCGGCGGCTCCACTTGCGGACCGCCTAACGTCCCGAACGCATACGGCAAACTTCAATCACCCGTTTTCGCAACGCGGGGTCTTTCTGCCGGCAGGAACCGCGGACATCGTTATCGGCCCTGCTGTCCAAATACGGAGAGCCGGTTTCCGTCCTTGCAGGGGGAAACCGGCCCGGAATTCAAACTGTCAGACCTGTGGGCTTCACAGGTCGCTTCATATTAGAAATACAGCTTCAAACCGAACTGGCCAATGCGCGGGTCCTTCGCCGAGAAGACTCTTCCGCCCTGCGTCGGCAGCTCGATGTTGTTATTCGGGTTGTTGAAGTTCGTGTGATTGAAGGCATTGAATGCCTCTGCGCGGAACTGCAGGGTAATTCGCTCGGTGAACTTGAAGTTCTTGAAGATTGCCAAATCCCAGTTGTTCAGGCCAGGACCGCGCAAGATATTCCGGCCCGCATTCCCGATGGTGAACGCGGACGGTACCCGGAAGTCGGCGATGTTGAAGCACTGCTCGGGACGGCAGCTATCGACTTTGCCCGTCCCGATGACGTCCGGACGGCGGGCATAAGCGAATGCCACGTTGGCGGGATCGGAAGCGATGGTTGGCGTGAATGGGAAACCACCTTGGAAAGTGACAATTCCCTGGACCTGCCAGCCGCCAATGATCATATCGGCTGCACTGGAGAGGCTGCTGGCGAACGCTTTGCCCTTGCCAAAGGGAAGCTCGGCGCTGAAGCTGGCGATGAAACGCTGGCCAACGTCGAAGTTCGAACGTCCGCGCATGGTGCGCAGGTTGAACGGATTATCGGCGCCATCGCCGCCGCCCTGGTCGTTAGACGAACCATCGATGACCTTCGACCAGGAATAGCCGACGAGGAAGCTGACTCCCTGGGAATATCGCTTCTCCATCTTCACTTCGAGGGCGTTATAGTTTGAATTTTCGCGGTTGTCATAGTAGAATCCCGTGCCGAACTGCGGCCTCGGGCGGCGGTCCTGGAAGGGGCGTAAATCAGTTGAGCTGACCTGCGGAAGGTTCTGCGGAATTGCCCGCTCCAGATAGGTGCCTTTGTTGCCGACATAGGCGACTTCGAGCGAGAGATTCGGCACAAGCTCACGTTGGATGGCGAGATTCCACTGGTACATCGTCGGCGTCTTCAAATGCGGATTCAACGCGTAGGTGAGTGGCGTGGTGAAGTTGGCGTTTGTTGAGAAGGGGTCGAAGAAGTTCCGCACTTCAAGCGTCGGCCGCGCGTTCACCACAGTCTGCTGCTTCGATTCGTCCACAATGAAGGGAACGTTGATAATTGGCGCGCTGACAATGTTATTGCCGCTTGTCAGCAAGTAGAAGATGCCGGCGCCGGCGCGCAACACTGTCTTGTTGTTGCCGAAGGGACGCCACGCCAAACCTAGCCGCGGCGCGAAATCGTTGTACCGGTTGTAAAGGAGCTTGTTCGGCAGGCCACGGTCCGACGCCTTGTCGATTAGATTCTGGAAGCGCGGATAGGCAAAGCGAGAAACTTGCTGCGACACCAGATTGATCTCTCCGTTCTCCATCGTCGAGACAACCCAACGGCCGCGCTCAAAGTCGAACATCGCCGACTGGTAGTCGGTCGCGGTCGGCTGAATATTCAGCTCATAGCGCAAGCCGATGTTCAGCGTCAGGTTGCTCGACACCTTCCAATCGTCCTGAACGTAGAAGTGATAGCGGTTCTCGATTAGACCAAACAGGTTTCGCGGAAAGGCCCGCGCTCCGGACGTCGGATAGCCCGTCAGGAAGTCCGCAAACGCCTGCCCTGTGTAGTTCGGCGAGAAAGAAAAACTGCCGCGCGAGTTGGCCGAGTTTGTCGAGGTCAACCGGAAGTTGCGCAGGTCGGTCCCAAAGCGGATCGTGTGCGCCCCGCGGATCCATGAGAGGTTGTCGACGATCTGGTACATGTTCGTCGGGTTGACCAGCGGCTGAAACGCATTACCGGCGATGCCGGCAAAACCGGTGATGCTCAACTGCGGAAATGCGGGGAAGTTCTGGCTTGTTTCCTCAAAGCCCCGGATGCCGGACAGCGCCGTGTGGTTAGTTCCCAGTCCCTGGTTCAGGTTTGCATTGTGCATGCGCGTGTAGCCAAGGCGAAGTTCGTTGAACATCGTCGGAGAGAAAACGTGCGACTCGGTGATCGCGAGGTTCTGCACGCGCTGGCGCTGGGTGAAGCCCCCGTTCTCGGGATAGTTGCCCGGGTTGAAACGCTCCAGGTGGTTGATCGTGTAACGCGCGGAAATCGTATCCTTTTCGGAAAAGATGTGGTCGTAGCGTACGTTGCCTTGATTTTGCGTGTCGCGGAACGGCGCGGCGTAGGAAAACGTTCCCGCTGACGTGTTTTGCGCGGGAATGAACTGCAGGAAGTAACTTGTGGCCGGATTTATCCGATTCGTTGGAATGATATTGCCAGGGAAAGGATCGCCGGTCAGGGGATCGCGAACGGAGGTTGCAACCGCGGAGAAATCGCCGCGGCGAAAGGCTGCGCTCGGCACGACCGGGTTGAAGGCGCGGCCTTGCCGGACCCGCGTTCCTTCGTAGTTGAGAAAGTAGAAATCTTTGTCGCGGCGAATTGGCCCACCCACCGCGGCTCCGAACTGGTTCTGGCGGTACGGTGCTTTCGTGGCGAGGAAGAAGTTGCGCGCATCGAGCTTGTCATTGCGCAGGAATTCGTAGATGCTGCCGTGCAATTCGTTGGTGCCGCCCTTGATCGTGGCATTCAGCACGGCGTTTCCACGGCCGAACTCGGCGGAAAATGAGTTGGCCTGAACCTTGAACTCCTGAATGGAGTCGACTGACGGACGTAACGCCACGCCGTCGAAAAGTTGCTCATTGATGCTGATTCCGTCTAGCAGGAACTCCGTCTTGCTTTGCCGGCCGCCGCTGACGGCGACCACCGTAGCGCCCACCGTTCCCGACGTGCCGGTAATCGCGTTCGGCAAAAGGCTCGCCAGTTGCACGAAGTTGCGGCCGTTGAGCGG
>DASRHX010000317.1:0-2532 GCA_035650295.1 Bryobacteraceae bacterium
CACGCCGGTCTATCGCCGGGCCTTTCTGCGCGCCCTGAAGGAAATTGCCAATGGCGTCTTCATGAACGCCAACGCCGACCCATTGATGGATGCGCGCTTTCAGGCGTTCCACGACAGCGGGGTTCACGTTACCGCGCCGAATCTCATCAAGACGTGGATCAGCCAGCGGCGGAGCTACGTTCTCTCGGAACTGGCCAGGCTTGATCCACCCAACTTCATTGTTACCACTCCGGGCGGTTTCACTTCCGCAACGAATCTGATCGCCATCAGCGGCGTCGCGCCGTTCGGCGTCCATTCTGTGCGAGTCAATGGCATCGCGTGGCCCGTCACCTGGACCTCGGTCACGAATTGGACGATGCGGGTGCCTCTGGAACAGGCGGCGAACAGTCTCGTTGTCGTCGGCTACGATGCTCGCGGCCTCCCCGTAATCGGCACAAGCAATCTGGTGAGTGTGACTTACACCGGTCCGATACCTCGCCCGGAGGACCATCTCGTGATTAACGAGATTGTGTACAACCCCGCCACGCCCGGCGCAGGCTTCATCGAAATCCTGAATTCCTCGCCCACCTTCGCCTTCGACTTGTCCGCTTGGCGAGTCAACGGCCTCGACTTCACCTTTCCGCCCGGCACCGTCATTACGAACAGACAGATGCTCGTCCTCGCGCAAAACCGCACCGCCTTTGCGCAGGCCTTTGGAGCCTCGAACGCCGTCTTTGCAGAATTTGAAGGCAACCTCGACCTCGACGGCGAAACCCTTTCTCTCCTTGCTGACACTCAACTCTCAACCCTCAACCCTCAACTTCCTGAGGTCATCGACCGCGTCCGCTACGAGTCCCGGGCCCCATGGCCCGACGCCAACGGCTCCGGCTCGTTGCAACTCATCGATGCGGCGCAGGACAACGCGCGCGTCAGCAACTGGTCCGACGGCAGCGGCTGGAAATTTTTCAGCTACACTGGCAACCTGAATCCTAATACGAACCAATTCCGTCTCTTCCTCAATGCTACCGGCCAAATTTATATCGACGATCTGGCTCTTTTCCCTGGCTTGGCTGACCCGGGCGGTCCGAGACTAATCCTCAACGGCAGCTTCGAGGGGCCGCTGCTCACGAATGATGGCGGGCCATGGTCATTCTCTCACCCGAGCCTCTCCAACACCGTGATTGCCACCGAAGCAAAGCATTCCGGTGCGAGCGCCCTTAAACTCGTCCATCAAGTCGCCGGCCCCACCGCCTTCCTCGCGCAAAACGACCTCGTGATCCCCTCAGCCGGCCAATACACCTTGAGTTTTTGGTACCTGCCGATCACAAACAACACCACGCTGACGGTATCTTTCTCGGCCAACTCCTCGTTTCGTCCGGTTGCGAACGTCAGGCTGACACCGGGCACCCCTGGCAGCGCGAATGCCGGGACCGCTCCGCTGCCGCCGTACGATCTCCTGTGGTTGAACGAATTGCAGGCGCAGAACACCGTGGGCATCGCGGACAATTTCGGCGAACGCGAGCCATGGATTGAATTGTTTAATGCTTCCGGCAATTCTTTCGATCTCAGCGGCTACTTTCTCGCCAACAATTACGACACGAATCTCACGCAGTGGGCATTTCCATCCGGCGCGAGCATCGCCCCCGGCGAGTTCAAAATCATCTGGGCCGACGGCGAAGCGAGTGAAACTCTCGGCAACGCGTGGCACACGAGCTTTCGGCTCAACAATGCGACCGGCAGTGTCGCGCTGGTGCGAATCGTCAATGGCCAGCCGCAGATCACCGATTACCTCACTTACGCCAATCTCGGGCCGGCCCTCTCCTACGGCGACCTGCCGGATGGACAGCCATTCGCGCGCCGAATTTTTCAGAGCGTCACTCCGGGCGCCACAAACTTCGCCAGCACCGCGAGCGTCTTCATCAACGAATGGATGGCGAGCAATACGGAAACGTTGCGCGATCCCAGCGACCAGGTTTTCGACGATTGGTTTGAGTTATATAATCCGGGCGCGGAGCCAGTCGATCTGGGCGGGTATTGGCTGGCCGACAGCATCGTAAATCCAAACGGCGGCTTTCAAATTCCGACCAACGGAACTTATGTGATTGCGCCCGGCGGTTTCATGCTCGTCTGGGCAGATGAGGACTCCAGCGATAACAACGCGGCTTCGCCGGACCTCCACGTAAACTTCCGTCTTTCCGCGGGCCAGGATCAGATCGGATTATTCGCGCCGGACCTTACGCCCGTTGACCTTGTAAGTTTTACTAATCAGGTCAGCAATATCAGCGAGGGCCGCTTCGCTGATGGCGCAAGCGCCATCTATGTCATGACCAATCCCACGCCGCGCGCTCCGAACATGGTTGGTGGCGCGAACCTGCCGCCCCAAATTGCACCGATACAAAATCGCATTATCACCCTGGGTCAGACGCTGAATTTCACCGTGGCCGCCACCGATCCTGAGGGACAGGGTTTGTCATTCAGTTTGCAAGGCGCCGTTCCCGCGGGCGCGCAAATCACCACGTTCAGCGGACTCTTTAGTTGGAGTCCCACCCAGCA
>DASRHX010000318.1:0-2349 GCA_035650295.1 Bryobacteraceae bacterium
GGGCGCCGTCAAACTCGGTGGCAAGCGCCTCAACACCTTCTGCAAATTCACTTCCTGATTCTTCCGGCTCTTTGATTTCCGGTCGCCGCACGGGCCACAACACACCCGGCAATCCCTTTGCAAATCCCGCTGCCGCCGCGCTCAGTGGAACCACCGCCGCCCACAACGACTCTCCATACACCAGCCCCGCTACCGCCATGCCCCCCACCAGCATCCGCAGGGTGCCCGCACCTAGCGCCCATAGCATCGTCCCGCGGCCGATCTCCATCCCTGGCAAATCCGGCAGCAGCGGTGGACCTTCCGGCGCTATACCCACCGGAATTGGCGTCTCCTGCTCGCTCACCCAACGCCGCAGCCAAGCCGCCTCGCGTTCGGCCTCCACGCGCGAGGGATTCGCAAAATCGGAATTAAACGTGAACGCGCCGCCCCGATAGCGCACCTCCACTCGGTGTTCCACCAGCCAGTCCATACGGCCTTCCACGGGCCGCACTTCGCCCAACACTTGCCGCGGAATCGAAAACTGCGTCTTCTCGCCGCGGTAGCGCAGCCAGTCCTCTTCCAAACTGAGGAATCCGAAATCCCAATCCGCGAATCCTTCGGTGTACCGCACGCCCGTGCCCGGGTGAATCCCCACAAACCACGCGCCGTCGTCAGGCAACCGCCGCTTGGCCAAGTCATCCCGAATGCGCGACACAAAGCGCGTGCCGAGCAGGATCTCGCCGCGCACCGTCAGCCAAACGGCGGCCACGGTCCCGATCACGACGCCCGCGATGAATTGCAGCGCATTCTGCGGCGGCGGCGCCAGGAATACCCCGGCCGCCAAGCTCCCCAAGCCTACCAGTAGGCTCATCCAACGCAGTTGTTCGCCATAGCTCGTGCGCGCGTGATCGGTGAACGCCAGTTCCGCCACCGGTTCTTCCAGTGTTGCGCGTCCGGCCACTGGCTCCCCGCCATACGCTTCATCCGGGTTGCGCAAAATCGCTAGAGCCCGCGTGTCGCCCACGCCGAATCTGCGGCCCAGCTTCAGCACGCGCGCCTCCATCGACGGATGGCTGAGAATCGAACCCATCATCCCGCCATCGCGCGCTGGAATCCGGCTTAATTGCGCCAGCCTCGCCAGTGCCGCGATCTTTCCCTCCGCGTCTCCCGTCAACTCGACCGCCCGTGCATCGGCTGCGTACTCGCGTCTTTGTGAGAACCAGCCCTGCCCCAGCACGATTGCCAGTGGCACGAACGGGAGCGTCTCCACCCACAACGGCGCGCCGGTTGTCCGCACGAGCCACGAAAGCGCCGGCCATCCGAACACCAGGCAGCCGAAGAACACCGCTTGACCCACGCCGAATGCCAGATGCCCCTCTTTGTGATGCCCCAGTTCATGCGCCAGCACCGCGTCCACCTCGCGCGGCGTCAATCCTCGCACAAGGCTTTCGGTCAGCACAATGGCGTCGCCTGAGGTCGCAAACGCGTTGGCTTCTTCAGGAATCTTCGTCCGCCGCAGGCTCAGCCGCGCCAGCTTCACGCCCGCCTTGGCCGCCAGCGCCCGCGCACGCTCGAACAGATCGCCCGATTCCACAGGTTCGGTCCGCACGTAGGTTTGATTCCATGTCACCCAAGCCAATGCCCGATACACCAGGTACGCCACGCCAAGACTAAGCACTGGATCCACAGGCGTCAGGCGCAAGTCCTCCTCGCCCAGCCCGAGGCCCACAAGAAAAATCGCCAACGGCACGATGATCGATGCTTCGGCCACCACTTGCCGCACGAGCACGCGTTGAAAATGCTCTCGTGAGGCGCTCAGCAACGGTGCCATTGCCGTCATGCACGCTGCAATCGCAAGCAATGGCGGAACCGCGAACACAATAATGCCGAGTGCCATCACGAACGCGGCCGCCGCTGCTCCTGTCTGCGCCACGCCCACGCGCACGGCCAATGACACGAGATCGGTCACATTCAACGCCGAGATCCAATACAACCAGGAGCCCAGCAAGATCCAGTTCATCCAGACGAGCCAGTTCACCTTCTGATCCGCACGCGCCGCGCCCGCTCGCACCCGCAACACATACGCCATCAACCCTGGAACGAATATCACGACAAACAAGGGAATCAGTACTCGCGTCGCAGGCGTCGGCCGGATTGCTCGCAGCGTCACTTCCGGTGGTAATTCGCCCTCGTTTCGCGAGATGAACCAGATTCGCCGCCCCCGCCACTCCTCCTGCCGATCGGCCAGCCATCCTCGCGGAGCGTCCACCGTTTCAGAGTCCAACAACAGGTCCACCACTACGCGGCCGCCGCCGCGCTTGTGAAATTCGCTCACGATTCCCGACAAACGCAACCGCACCGTCGCTACGT
>DASRHX010000319.1:0-5497 GCA_035650295.1 Bryobacteraceae bacterium
GAGTCCGACGATTTGGTGGCGGGGTTTTACCAATTCGGCACGAAGCTTTATGACCCGGTCACGGGAATGGCTGTCGCGAACACAATCGCGTGGCCTCACAAACCGGTGCGATTCCGTCCCGAGTGGCCGACCAACGCCCCGCACATCGTGATCGCCAGTCAGCAGGGTACGGGTGCGATTGATCCAGGCACGTTTGTGGATTGGGAAATCTATTTCCAAAATAATCCTTCACAAGCCGGCTTCAATCCCAACGACGAACATGCATTGCGGCGGCCGTTCGGCGCTGGTGAAGGCGCGTTTGCGTTGCGTGATGACCTCGGGACGCCTTCGACCTCCGAGCCGTACGTTCTGATCCGCTATCGCGATCTGACTGCTGCCGGACAATGGCGAATGAAAGTGTGGCGTGTGGTTGCCGAAGAGGCGCCCTTCTCCTTCGATTATTCAGCGCGCGCCGGCCTGTTGATTCAGGTGCCATTCCCGATCAGCACGTTGTCAGCAGCGCCACAAACCGTCGGTGTATCGGGTCCGTACTGGCGAGATCGCAAACTTTTCTTCTGGGCCAGGGCTGCGGGCGATGACGGCGGCCCCGCCGAGATCGTCATGCGCTACTTCTATCCCGTGCAACCCGGGTTTTTCTTTCCGCAACCGAATCCGCCTCCCGTGGGCACGAACGTTCCACTCCTGGATTTACGCGCGGGCACTCCGGGAACCCCGATCAACGTCCGTTACCAGACGAGCTGGCCGACCAACGTGGCGGAACTCCGCGTCGGTGAGACTTTGGTGAAACCGAAAAACGGCCTGCCGCAAATCGCCGGCCAGAGCAGTGTTGAGATTCTCTACGAGCAATCCGAAGCCAGCGTGGGCTTAATCGATCCGGTTCGCACGCGCAGCGTCCCCCTCGCGCAGGTGCCACCGGGCGTGAGCACGCGCGTGCAAGGCGGGATTTTCTACTTCCCTTCTCTCCCTCCGCATCTTGAGGGCCGAGTCAGCTACGATCCCGTGGCGCATCGGCTTCAACTCCGCGGTCAATTCGTCGAACCGCCCGCCGGCGAATCGTATCTCTTGCTCAACGTTCTCACGCCGCGCGACCGGGCGAGCCTGGCCAGTCTCAGCACGGATTCCGCATGGCAAACGGCGGTGGGCGCGCTCGCCCAGCAGGCTGCGAATGTCGTCCCGGTGCCTCCGGATTCGACGGGTTTCGACTCGCTCGCGTTGACCGCCGGCAACGCGCAGGGCCTCGGGTACGTGACGCTGGCTTTTGGCAATAGCACCAATCTCAGCGCTCCGTCCGAGCCGATCAGTCTGAGCATCATCAGGGTCACGTGTCCGCCTTACCGCGGTGAACTCAAGGTCATCAAGCCATCGAATCCTCTTGCTGAACAACTCACGCTGCGGCACAGCGGTGATTTCGCCGGCCGTCCCCACGACTTCGAATTTGAATGGCGCACATTGCCCCCGGTCGATGGGTTGCCATCGACGTTGCCCCCCGAACAATGGGTTCCGTACCAACCCAATCCCGCCACCGGCATCGGGGCCGTGGATATTACAATCTCCGGCCCCGGCCTCTACACCCTGGGCGACAACTATTTCATATGCCGTTACCGGCGTCGCACGATCCCTGATTTGCAATTTGCCCCTTCTTGCGCTTCCGATTGGAGCGCCTGGACCGCACCGATGCTGGGCGAGGGTTGGATCAGACGCGTTCTCGCCGGCATAGGGCCGTTCGAACAACGGATCAAGGATTATCAGGATAGCCAGATCAACACGATCGTCAGCATGATCTCGCAAGCGGGCGCGCGGGCGCGTGGGGATGTCGCGCTGAATCTCGATGCCGTCAATGACGTCGGATTGATCGAGTTTTACGAAACCATTCTCCGCCGGGGAATCAACCTGAGCATCGATGGTGCACCGCCCGTCGATTATCCGCCGGCCAACGATGCATTGCTACTGGCCGCGGGTCGTCTGGCCGATCTCTATATGCTCCTCGGCAACGAGGCTTACGCGGACGCCGCTGATCCCACCATTGCTTTTGGCACCGACGACGGTGTCTATGGCGCGCAGGCGACCGGCCTTCATTGTTTTCGAAATCAGACCGCATCGGTGCTCGAAGAGGAACTCGGCCTGTTGCGCGGCCGGGATAATTCAAAACTGCCCAGTGTGCAAACGCATCCCGTCTATAACCGCTTCATATGGAATTTTACGAAGGATATCACCGGCGGTGAGGTGGCTTATGCGCTCAATTATAATATCCGCAACGCCGACGGCGACGTCGAAGGGACCATTAACGAAGCCGACGCGCGGCGCCTCTACCCGCAGGGCCACGGTGATGCCTGGGGCCATTATCTGGCTGCGATCAAGAATTACTATCGATTGTTGCGGAGTCCGCATTTCACCTGGGTCCCACGCATCGAAGCCGTGATCGTGGGTGGCGTGCCTGTTTCGGTCGATTATCTCGACGAACGCAAGTTCGCTGTTGCCGCCGCCGCCCGTGCTCGCACCGGCTCCGAGATTGTCAACCTGTCCTTCCGCGATCGTTACGTGGATACCCCGCAGAAGCCCTGGCAGACTCAACCCGACACGGACGCAAACCGCGCGTGGGGCCTGGCGGATTGGTCCAGCCGTGCCGGCCAGGGAGCGCTGTTTGATTGGGTGATGGCTAACGCGATTCTGCCGGACGTCGATCCCAATCCAAGTCACACCGGGATCCAGAAGATTGAGCGCGCCAACATTCGCGAATTGCCAGAGATCGCTGAAGCCTTCCGCCGGATCCAGGAGCAGATCGATCAGGCCGACCAGGGCCGTAATCCTCTCGGTCTGGCCAACAATGTTGTGCCATTCGATATCGACCCCGGCGGCATCGCCCAAAATAAGACCCACTTCGAACAAGTCAACGAGCGGGCTATCAAAGCCCTCAGAGAGGCCGTCGCTGTTTTCGATCATGCCAATGCCAGCACCCAATTGCTCCGCCGCCAGGCGGATGACGCCAATGACTTTCAAGACCGCGTTGCGGACGGTGAAGCGGACTTCAACAACCGGCTGATCGAAGTCTTTGGCACACCCTACATCGATGACATCGGGCCGACCGGTACTTACCCGACCGACTACGCCGGGCCGGACATCTACCATTATAACTATGTCGACAGCCCCGAAATCCGCACAGGCGCCACGGCTCAACAGCCAACACTGGAGTTCCTCCTGGCCGAACCCACTGTCAGCGACAGCGGCGGTGTGACTTACGCGACGACAAACCTGGTGAAATTTCATTTTTCGCCAAACGGTTTTGGACTGGAAAAGCCCGCGACATGGACTGGTCAGCGACGAGCGCCGGGCGAAATCCAGATGGCGCGCAGCGCCTTGATCGAATCCGTCCGGCGTTTGGAGCGCGGTGCCGCGGAATACGAAGTCCTGCTCGATAATATCGACGACGCGGAAGAATCACTGCGCGCCGAACGCAGGTTGAACTCGGCGCAGATCTACGTGAAGCAAGATCAGTTGGATCGTATTACGGAGTTAAACTCGATGATCAGTGATTACCGCGAATACGCATTCACTGTCCGACAGAGCGCCGCTATTGCACGCATTGCCGCGGACTTTGCCGTCGACGCCATGCCCGACGTCGTCGGCCTGGCTACCGATGCCTTTTCCCTCACGGGAGCGACCCTCCGGTTCCTCGCGCGCGTCGCCCAAAATGCTGCTTCGATCGAAGCAGAGGGAACCGAAATGTTGATCGGCACGCGCCAGGACGAAAAGGCGGAGGTGTCTGCTCTGACCGAGCTCGATCTCTTCACCAACCAGGCCGACTTCAATGAGGAGGAACGCCTGCGCCAATTGGAACAAATCGTCCGCACCGAGCCGGCCGCACGGTTGGAACTGGCAGCGCTGGCGGAAAGCCAGAGGCAAGCTTCGGCCCGCTACGAAGCGGCCGTGGCCCGTGGCTTGCGCCTGCTCGAAGAGCGCACCCGTTTCCGCCAAAAGACCGCGGCGCAAATCCAGACCTATCGCTACAAGGACATGGCCTTCCGCATGTTCCGCAGCGATGCCTTGCAGAAGTATCGTGCGCAATTTGATCTCGCCGCGCGCTACGCCTATCTCGCCGCCAAAGCCTATGATTACGAAACGTGCCTCGCGCCGGGCGACGATCGCGGGCCCGGCAGCGCCTTCCTGACCCGTATCATCCGCTCCCGCTGCCTCGGTCTGATCGGCCCCGATGGGCCCATGCAGGGAACAGGCAGCGGCGATCCCGGCCTGGCCGACCCCCTGGCCCGAATGATGGTCAATTGGGAGCTTAAGCTCAAAGGTCAACTCGGCTTCAACAATCCACAGACCGAGACCGGCCGCTTCTCAATGCGCAATGAGTTGTTCCGCGTGTTGACCGGGCCGCTGGGTAGTCAACGCTGGCGTCAAACTCTCGAGCGGCATGTCGTGCCCAACCTGCGAACCATGCCCGAATTCCAAAGGCATTGCATTCCTTTCGACCCCATGCAAGCCACCGAACCCGCCATCGTCATTCCCTTCTCAACGACGATTAACTTCGGCCTGAACTTCTTCGGCTGGCCCGCAGGAGGAGGAGATAACGATTACGACTCGACCAAGTTTGCCACCAAGGTTCGTTCCGCCGGTGTCTGGTTCGCCAACTATAACAACCTGGGCGGCGGCATGATCAATACTCCGCGCGTTTATCTGGTTCCCGTTGGCCTCGATGTCATGCGTGCCCCAACTCAGGGCAATGCTGTCATCCGTGAATGGCGTATTCTTGACCAGGCCTTGCCGGTTCCGTTTCCCATCACTGCAGGCGATCTCAATAATCCCGATTGGATTCCGGACGATTCCCTGGGCGAAGATTTCGCGGCGATCCGGCGTTTTGGCCGCTTCCGCGCTTACCACGACAGTGGAAATTACGATCCGTCGGAAATGATCAGCGACAGTCGATTGATTGGTCGATCGGTCTGGAACACGCGTTGGCTCTTGATCATCCCGGCTGGAACACTGCACACCGACCGCAACGAAGGCATCCAACGGTTCATTCACGGCGCTCTACGCCAGGACGGAACGCGCGACGGCAACGGCGTTTCTGATATCAAGATTTTCTTCCAGACCTACGCCTATTCCGGGAACTGACGCACTAGCGTGGCGGCCACGATAACGCGCTCTAGCTACAACTATGAATACCCGCGCCCTCATTTTGAGCATTGCTGCTCTCTTGATCTGCGGCATGGTGTGGGGGGCTGACAAAAGCGGCGTTTCGCCCAACAGCATTTCCCTTCCAAAAGGACCCGGGTCGATTGAAGGATTGGGCGAATCCTTCCAACCGACACTCAATACAGGCACGGCCAAGTACGGGCTCGGCATCAAGCTGCCGCCCGGTATCGCGGGACACCAACCATCGTTGTCAATGAACTACGATGGAGGAGGCGGTAACGGTCCACTCGGCTACGGATGGAGTATATCGTTGCCGCACATCCAGCGCCGGACCGACCAGGGCATCCCCACCTACGGC
>DASRHX010000320.1:0-10450 GCA_035650295.1 Bryobacteraceae bacterium
CGTCTTCTGCGCGAGCAGCCGAGGCAGGAAGCTACGTATCCCATGAATGATTCCCCACAAGTTTGGTCCTATCACCCAACTCCACTCCTCAACCGTCTTCTCCCACGAGGGCTTGTGGGGGCCCGAAACTCCCGCATTCAAACAAATCAGATCAATCTCTCCGAATTCTCGCCATCCCGCTTCCGCCAGCGCCTCCACCTCATCGGCGTTGCTCACATCGGCGGCGAAATACCGCCAGTTTTGCTGCGCCGCCACATCCCGCAAAGTGGCTTCGTTCCGGTCGGCCGCCATCACCTCCGCGCCATCCCCTGAAAACCGTTCGGCCAACGCCCGGCCAAGACCGCTGGCGGCTCCCGTGATCAGAACTTTCCGATATGATTTCAGTGCCGTTATATCTTGTGACATGAAATGAGATTAGAATAGCTTAAGAACGCATCATCGTTCTCTAGCATCACAATACATACGCGCTTTGGCGCATTTATGAACTGGGAGGTTGGAGATGCTTTTCTCCAAACCGGTTGAGTATTCTCTTAGGGCTTTATCCTATCTGGCCACCATGGAGAACGGAAGCGTGGCCATGGCCCGCGACATCGCTGAAGAAACGGACATTCCCCCGTTTTTTCTGGCGAAAATTCTGCAGGATTTGGCGCGTCAAGGGCTATTGATTTCCCTCAAAGGGCCAACAGGCGGTTTCCGCCTCAAAGATCCCCCCGAAAAGGTCACTCTTCTGCGCGTTGTCGAAGCCATCCATAAGGAACCCTTCGCGGCACGCTGCCCAGCCGGGCATTCCCCCTGCGGCCGCGGCAATGCCTGCGGATTTTACGAATCCTGGCAGCCGGTGCAGGACCATGTCGTAGAATATCTGAAGGGAACCACTCTTGCCCACGCCGGCCGCGCGTTGGATCGGAAGCGGCAAAACACGGCTAAGGCTCGAAAGCGCTCCGGCAAGAGTTAAGGCGAGCGCGCGGCCCGGCACGACCGCCGGCAAATTCCGCCCTCTCTCCCTGGAACTTGCGAGGACTTCGTGAAATCAAGCCCGAATAACGAGTATGAGATGCGAAACTCCGTTTTAGTCCCCATGGTCGTCGAACAGACGGCCAGGGGCGAGCGCGCCTTCGATATCTACTCGCGCCTGTTGAAGGAAAACATCATCTTCATCGGCACCCCCATTGACGACCAGGTGGCCAACCTCGTCATCGCCCAGATGTTATTTCTGGCTTCCGAGGATCCGGAAAAGGATATCTCGCTCTACATCAATTCGCCCGGCGGATCCATCACCTCCGGCTTGGCCATTCTCGACACGATGAATCTCGTCGAGCCCGACATCGTAACCTACTGCGTCGGCCAGGCCGCCTCCATGGCCGCCGTGCTCCTCGCCTGCGGCACAAAGGGCAAACGATTCGCCCTGCCCAACGCGCGTGTGCTCATCCATCAGCCTCATGCCACCGGCATTGGCGGACAGGCGACCGACATCGATATCTATGCCAAGGAAATCCTGCGCATGCGCGAGATCTTGAACAAGATCCTCTCGGATGCTACCGGCCAGCCACTCGACAAGCTCCAGCGCGACGTCGACCGCGACTATATTCTCGAAGCTCCACAAGCCGTCGAATATGGCCTCGTCGACAAGATCATCAGCTCACGCGCGGATAGGAAGTAGACCTGCGGCGGGCGCCGTGTTAGTCTTGGCCGATACCAATTTGGCCTGGCAACTACCATGCGTGTGCTCGCCCTTCTCCCCCTTCTCGCGGCGGCTCCCCTCTCCGCCGCCGATTCCACTTCGCTGTTTGCCGCCATACGCACCGGCAACCCCGCCACCGTCAATGCGCGGATCCAGGCGGGTGTGGACAAAGAAGCCCCCAACCCGGATGGCCTGACTCCGCTCATTTACGCCATCACAACCGCCGGCACGCCGGTCATTCGTCTGTTACTCGATTCGGGCGTCAACGTCAACGCCGCCACTGCCAACGGCGTCACTGCTCTCCACGTCGCCGCCTTCGACGCTGCCAAAGTGCGCCTGCTCCTCGAGCGTGGCGCCAACGTGAACGCAACAACCGCTAACGGTGAGACTCCCCTCTACATTGCGGCCGACCGTCCCGGCAACCACGAGGTGGTCGACCTTCTCATCGCCGGCGGAGCCAACCCCTCGGCCGGAGCCGGTTCCGCCAAGACCGCTCTGAATCGCGCTGCGGCTAATGGCGACGCCGCGCTCATGCGCCTGCTTCTCTCCAAAGGCGCAAAAGTGTCCGGCAGCCTCGACCTCGCTCGCTTCGCCTGCTACGGCCGATGCCCCGAATGCCTCGAACTCGCGCTCGCCGGAGGAGCGGCCCCAAACGGCGCAAGCGGTGTCCGTTCCGCGTTGCAAGACGCGGCCGGACTAGGCGATCTCGACATGGTCCGCATGCTGGTCGAAAAAGGCGCTGACGTCCAGGCCGCCGATGCGCGCGGCTACACCGCCCTCATGCGCGCAGCCTTGTCCTACGAGCCCGGCGCGGGCGAAGTCGTCGATTACCTGCTGGCGCGCGGCGCCAATACGGATCCCAAGAACGAAACGGGTGAGACGGCCCTCTCGTTCGCGCTCCGTTTCGGCGACACCCCAATCGTGGCCAAGTTGCGTGCCGCCGGCGCGCCCGATGCCAAGACCGCGATTCGCGTCCCCCCTCCGCTCGAGGAGAACACAGTGCGCGGCGCGATTGAGCGCAGCCTTCCCCTGCTCCAGCGCATTGGCGAACCCGTCTATAAGCTTCGATCCTGCACTTCTTGCCACCACAACACTCTGCCCGCGCTCACGGTCGCCATGGCGCGCACGCGTGGTTTGGCGGTCGACGACGCCCTCGCCCGCAAGGAGTATGAGAATGCCATCGAGAGCGCCCGCGGCCGCCGCGGCCGCACCAACATCCTGGGCATCGGCGTTGCGGACATCAATGCCTATCCGCTCATGGGTATTGCCGCTGAGAGCCAAAAACCCACGCCGTCCACGGACCTCATGGTCCACCAGGTCACCACGCGCCAGGAACCGAACGGCCGCTTCCGCTCCGCCGACTATCGGCCTCCGCAGGAATACAGCCCCATCACCTTTACAGCCACTGCGCTCCGCGCCCTGCAGTTGTTCCCGCTTCCAGGCCGTGCCGCGGAGTTCAAAGACCGCATTCGCCGCGCCAGCCAGTGGCTGGTTTCGCAGCGCCCGCGCGACACCGAAGAGCACGCACTTCGCCTCATGGGATTGTCGTGGGCCGGCGCCGGTAAGCCCGCCCGTGACAAAGCCGTAAAGGCGCTTCTCGCGCTGCAGCGCGAGGACGGCGGATGGGCCCAGACGGCACTGCTCGACGCCGACGCCTACGCCACCGGACAGTCGCTCTACGCGCTCTACCTCGCTGGCGTCCGGGTCACCGATCCAGCCTACAAGCGCGGTGTTGCTTTCCTGCTCAAGACGCAGCGCAAGAACGGCAGTTGGTTTGTCATCAGCCGCTCGTACCCGGTCCAGCCGCTCATGGACGCCGGCTACCCCTACGTGCACCATCAATGGATTTCCGCCGCCGCCGGAGCCTGGTCCACCATCGCGCTGCTGGCCACCATGCCCACGCAGACCGCGGCGTCGCGCTAGCTCTCAGGCAGCGCCCTGCAACTTCCTGAACCGGTCATAAGCCAAGTCCCAGTCCGCTTTCGCCGACACCGGGCGCGGCGTAAACGTCTCCAGCGGAAAACTCCGCCGCACCACGCGCCGCAGTTCGCTCAATCCTCCAACTACGCCCGCACCCATCGCTTGCGCCAACACATTGCCGGCGGCGGTCGCCTCCGTTGGTCCGGCCACCACCACACGCTGCGTGCAGTCGGCCACCATCTGGTTGAGCAACGAGTTCTGCGAACCGCCGCCGAGGATGTGGATTGTCTCGATCCGTCGGCCGGTCAGTTCCTCCAGACTTTCCAGCACTTGGCGGTAACGCAGCGCGAGGCTTTCCAGAATCACGCGCGTAAACGTGCCCACGTCTTTAGGAACTGCCTCGCCGCGCTCCAGCGCCCACGCGGCGATCCGTTCCGGCATGTGGCCCGGCTCAAGAAATGCGTCCGGATCGATCACGGCGGAGAATGGCGCGGCAGCGGCCGCTCCCTCCATCAGGTCCGCATAGCTGTAGACCCGCCCCATGTTTTCCCAGGCCCGCTTGCATTCCTGCAGCGGCCACATACCCATGATGTTCTTGAGCAGCCGCACCTTCCCCTCCACACCAATTTCGTTGGTGAAGTTCAGCTCGAGTGCCCTGTCGTTGATCACCGGCGCTTCCAACTCGACCCCCATCAACGACCAGGTCCCCGACGAGATGTAACACCATCCGCTCTCGGCAAATGGCCTCTCCGCCGGTACGGCCGCCACCGCCGATGCCGTGTCGTGGCCTCCCGTCGCAAACACCGGCGTCGTGGGAGACAACCCGCTCGCGTCGGCCACCTCGTCGCGCAGCGTGCCTAAACGCGCCCCGGCCGGTACGATTTCCGGCAGAATCTCCGCGGGAATTCCCAACGCGCTCAGCACGCCGGTCGCCCATCCGCCCGTCATGGGATTGTAGAATTGAGACGTCGAAGCAATCGTCTGTTCGGCGCGAATCACTCCCGATAGGAAGAATGCGAACAGGTCGGGCATGAACACAAGCGACCGCGCCGCGCGCAACGCCGCCGACCCCGCCAGCTTCAACGCGTATACCTGGAAGAGCGTGTTGATCTGCATGAACTGCAGGCCCGTCTCGGCGTAGATGCGCTCCTTTGGCGCCACGGCGAACACCCGCTCGAGCATTCCGTTATTGCGCGCATCGCGATAGTGCCGGGGATTGTCTACCAGTGCGCCATCGGCGCCCAGCAGCGCAAAGTCCACACCCCAGGTGTCGACGCCAATACCATCAACTGTCCACCCCTTTTGCCGGCCCGCTACCGCCAAACCCTCTTGGATTTCATGCCATAGCCGTAGCGTGTCCCAGTACAACCCTGTCGGCAGCCGCACCGGCGTATTCGTGAATCGGTGCAGTTGTTCGAGAGTCAGGCCTCCGGCATCCACTGTCCCCGCCATTACGCGCCCGCTCTCGGCGCCGAGGTCCACCGCCAAAAACCGCTTCATCAGCGCACCTCGACCAGGATCTTCCCGACCCCGTCTCCGTAGCCCGCCAGCAGTTCAAACGCCTCACCAGTGCGCTGGAGCGGATAGCGGTGCGTAATTAGCCGCTCCGGTATGCGTCCCGCCTTGATCAGCTCGATCGCCTGCGCCCCCCGATGGTTCGACCGCTTGATCGTCTGTATCCGCAATTCCTTCATCATCGCCGTGTGCAGATCCACCGCAAACAGTTTCTCGCTGGGAATCCCGATCAACACAAACTGTCCGCCCGGTCGCGCACAGACGAAACCGGCGTCAATCGTTTCAGGACCTCCGGCCGCGTCGAGCACGACATCCGCCCCTCGCCCGTTGGTCCACTCAAGAATCGCCTCACCCACGCCACTCTTCAGCGACCCCGCGAGCAACACTTCATCCGCGCCGCTCTCCTTCGCGTGCTGCAGCCGATGCGCCACCCTGTCCACCGCCATCACGCGCGACGCTCCCGCCATCCTCGCAAACAGAATGCTCAATTGGCCGATCGGCCCGCACCCCATCACCGCAACCGTCGCGCCCACCGGTATCTGAATCAGCTCCATCACATGGCACAGCACGGCCACCGGCTCGATCAGCACCGCCTGCGTCCAACTCAGCTCGTCCGGCACAATATCGGCGTTGCGGGCCGGCACCACGGCCATTTCGCGGTAAAACCCTGGCGAATGAATACCGCCCATGAATACGCCGTGTTCGCAGTTGTTCGGGCGTCCCGTCACGCAGAACTCGCAATGCCCACATGTAATCGACGGCTCCACCGATACACGCTGCCCCA
Source organism: Bryobacteraceae bacterium (assembly GCA_035650295.1). Classification (GTDB taxonomy): domain Bacteria; phylum Acidobacteriota; class Terriglobia; order Bryobacterales; family Bryobacteraceae; genus JAFLBB01. The sequence continues at coordinate 5,901 of DASRHX010000320.1, forward strand.
AGCGATGCGTGGTCACGCCCTTACCAAGGGCCGCCACCTCACCCACCGGCTCGTGACCGAGCACCATCGGGTACACGGCGCTTGTGTGACCCACACCCCCATCCCAATACCAGTGGAGGTCGCTGCCACACACGCCCACCGCGTGCAGGTTCACCAGGATCTCGCCCGGACCGGGCTCGGCCGGATCGGCCACCAGGCGCGGCTCGAGCACGCGCTTCGCAACAAGAGGAACGGCCAGCATTGTGAACTGACTAGTGTAACCCTCAAAACTTGAAGCCAGCCGAGAACTGCGACCGCCGCGGAGCCTGCGAAGCCAATTCGCGCCCGAGCAGTGGCGAATTCAGGTTCCCGCCGATACGCGTAACGTTGGTGTGGTTGAGCACATTCATGACGTCGATAGCGAATGTCATCCGCCAGATTGCCCGGCTCAGGCGCACATCGAACCGCTGCTCGCCTGGCAGGCGCATCGAGTTACGCGGCACGCCCGCGGGCCGCTCCAGCAACAGCCCGTCGCCGTTTGCATCGTGCCCCAGTGTGAGCGTGTATGGGCGTCCCGATTGCACGGTGCCGATCAAGCCGATGTTCGCCAACTTGCCCGCGCGCAGCGTGTGCACCCAGCGCAACCGGTGGCGCCGGTCCTCGTTCAACCAACCGCGCTCAGCCCATGGCCGGAAGCTATCGGCGGGAAGAAATCGCGCGCCTTCCGTGTCGCCTCGCATCCAGCCCAGCGAATACTGAACGCTCGATTCCATCCGCTCGCCCACGCGCAGGCGCGCCGAAACGTCCACGGATTGCATGTCCTGTGCGCCTGCGGAGCGGATTTCCGTCACCTGTCCCACCGCCGGATCCGGGCGCGTCGCCGCTCCTTCATGAGGCGCGTTTGCATCCACCGCGCCGAACGCATGCCGCCTCCGCGCTACCGTGTATCCCAGCGAGAGCGCCTGCCGGCCGAACCGCTGTTCCAGCGACACCGTCGCCTGCAGCATCATCGGCAGACTCAGCCGCCCACCCAATCGAACCACGTTGGCTGCGACAGCCCCACTCTCTCCGCGTCGCGTAAATGTCTCGCGAACCGTTTCGCCGTTCAGCCGCAGTGTGTCGCCTAGCACCCCGCCGCCCGTTACGTCGCGGAAGATTCCGGCGCCCACGCGCAGGACCGTGTTGCGGAAACCCTTCGGCGAGAACGCCACCGAGCCGCGCGGCGACAGGTTGAACGCACCGCCCACGCGGCTCTGCCAGTCGTTTCGCAGCCCCAGCGACAAGCGTATTCCCTCGCGCGGTTGAATGTCGTCCTGAGCGTAGACCGCACTCTCGGAGTACCAATAGCGAACCAGGCCCGGCCCTTCCCGCCGCATAATCTGAAAGGGGTTGCCCAACGCGAGGTCTTCGAGCGAGGCGTACCTGAACGCGCCGCCGCGCAGCGACAGATCGCGCTCGCCGAGGCGGCTGAGCTCCGGCAGAGTGCCGCCCGCGCGAATCGTGTGGCGTCCCTTCTGTTTCACAAGCCACCCCGACATCTCCGCGTGTGTCTCGGTTCCCCATTCGTCGCGCTGCGCGCCTCCCGCCACGAAGGCGTCCTCCACCTGAATCCTCGGGCCGTCCAGCAGGCTGCGCACCCTGCTTGCGTGGCGGCCCGCCTCGGCCTCGAATCCCGCCAGCCATCCGCCTTTGCCCGCCGTCCGGAACTGCCACGTGGCATGATGCGATTCCTCGCTCTCGTCGGCTCCGGCTTCCGGCAGCGTAATACCGCCCACGCCCGTGTTCAATTGCGCCTCTCGCTCATGTTCATAGCGGAACGTCGAACTCGAAGCCTCCGTATGTTGCCGCATCAGCCGGATGGACAACTCCCGCGCACGTTCCGGCATCGGCGCGTTTAGCCGAGCGTCGCCTCGCGGCGTGAACGCATACACAACCGCCTGTCCCATTTGCCACTCCCAATCGCCGCTCACCGAGAACGCGTTTCGTTTCGACCGCCCCAACGGGCCTCCGAGTTCGAACTCCACCGCTTGCCTGTGCTCGCTCGCTTTCACCGGTGAAAATGCGGGCCGTGCATCCAATCCCGAATCCCGCAGCCGCAGCGACACCTCGCCGTGATACTCCGGCTCGGCCCGCCTGGTGAGAATTTCAATTCGATTCCGCCCCGGCTGGCGGTATTGCGCCGAGAAGGGACTGCTCGCAAGGGTGACCGATTGAATCTGCGAGGCGCGAATCCGGTGTCCACGCGCGGGCATGCCATCCACGACCACCTCCGGCGCCTCGCCGAACGAGGGCGAGAGAAGCCCGCCAAGCGCCCCGAGTGCATCCCCGTTGAAGGCAGGCAACAGCTCGAGAGTGCGGCGGTCGAACTCCACGGCTTGCGCTCCTTCTTCCAACGGCGCCGGCTCTTGCTTGGCCTCGACGGTGATCGAGTCGCGCCGCGTGGGCGCCTTCCCCGCCTGGGGTTCTTGCGCCGCGAGCAAACACACGGCCAGCGCGGACAGTACGAGCCTGTTCATTGTCGACTCCTGTTTGGATGGGCCGGCGATCCCCCGGTTAGCGCATGAGGTTCGCCGTCAGCAGCAGAATCAACGCCTGACTTCCGCCGCGCATTTTCGAGGCTCCCAGCACGGTCGTCTCGCCGTTTTTGACGCGCGTCCTGGTCTCCAGCAGCACTCCCTTTTCGTGCCGCAACTCCACGTCCACTTCGATCATTGCCGCCGCGCCGGCGCCGCTCATGCGGAACTCGACCTGGCAGAGCATGTTCCCGGCGAGATTCAGTTGCAGTTGCTTCCCGTCGATCCCGCGCACGAAGCCGGAATCGAGTAGTCCATAGCGCGTATAGCGTAACAGGCTCTTCAACTCGGCCGGTACAAGCGCCGCCGCGTCGTTGGCCCCCTGCGCCGCCGAACCAGCCTCGATCAGACGCAAGGTGAACGTTGCCTCCTGGCGAGGCCCGCGTTCCTTCCGGTCTTTGTCGTCGGCCACCACGGATGCCGCGGCTATCAGGAATAAGAGGATCGTGCGCATCGAGCTACTCCAGGTTGAATCGGTCGTCGAAGGTCCAAACCACTTTGGTTCCGTCGCTCAGCGTGAAATCCACGGCAAGCCTTCCGGGCGCCGGATCGGAAACCAACCGCGGCACGGGTGCAACCAGGAACCAGCCCACGAACGCAAGCGCCGCGCCCGCCAACACAAAGGCTGGCCAGCGCGCATCCATCCGCCGGGCCCGGACGCGCGCAAGCGCCCCAATCGACGCTCTTCTCGCGGGTTCCCGCAGTTGCTCGCTGCCGGGCGGCGTGCGCAGGATGCTCTGCAAGGGGTCGGGAGTCATCGCTCCTCCCGCAATTCGGGAAAATGCGGCAACAACGCCTCGCGCGCCTTCTTCCGTCCCGCTGCCGCGCGCGTCCGCGCCGTGATCGCCAGGCAACCCAAAATCCGCGCCGCTTCCTGGCTGCTATAGCCCTCGATGTCCATCAGCACCAGCGCCGCGCGTTCCTTCTCCGTCAATCCGGCGAGCGCCTTCACCACCAGGTCGAATCGTTCGTGGCTGGCGGCGGCCGAACCGGGCGCGCGAATTTCCGGCGGCAACGGCTCGAAACGCCGCTTGCGCAACTCCGTCTGGCACTGCCGGAGCGCAATACGGTACACCCATGCCCAGAAGTTTGTGTTGGCTTGAAACCGGCTTAGGTGGAGGCAGACGCGCCAGAGCGTCTCCTGCGCGGCATCTTCGGCGCTTGCGGGATTGGCCACTATCCGGTAACAGAACAGGAACACACGCTGCTCGATGGCGCGCAGCAGCGGCTCCATCGCGTTGGCATCGCCTGCGCGCGCATACTCCACCAGTTCCGCAAGCCCCGAGGGAGTCGCGGCCGGCGGACTCGAATTCAGTGCGATCGTGAGCGTCATGCAGGTCCGTTGGCTAACGGTCGCCTACATAACGCTACCACCGCGTCTATTGTTCGGTTGGGGTCGGAAAAACTACTAGAAGGCGCCCTCGTCCGCTGATGGACCGTAAGTAGAGGGCACCGGCACATCCATCATCCGCAGGTAAACAGTCAATTGCCCGCGGTGATGAATCATGTGATTCATCACGAACGACCGGTACACGGCGATCTTCGGCATCGTCATCACCGCGTTGCCGCCTTTCAGAAGCGTCCACGGCCTCATCATTCCGGCGTCGTCGGTCTTAACCAGCCACCCTTTTAACTCAGCCGCTCGCTTGTCGAATTCGGCCAGCTCCGTCGCCACCGAAGTCGCCGGCTCCCGCACGAACGCTGGCCCGCCCACCGGCTCGATATCCAGTTCCGCCCGGTCAAACGTCATCACCCCCCACAAGGGAAGCTGCGCCAGGTGGCCCACCAAATCACCCGCTGACATCGACCTCTCATGCGGCTTGAATCCCAGCTTCGCGTCCGGCACGCGCTCCAGACACTTCCTCGTCGAAGCAAGCTCCATCTCCAGTTCCGGCATCAACGATTGGCTAATCGGCATGCTTCGATTCTACCCACCCACAATCCCAGGGTGCCCCCCGGCCCGACTGGTCCTCCGGCGCGGTCAGAGTCGTGTGGATA
>DASRHX010000321.1:0-2552 GCA_035650295.1 Bryobacteraceae bacterium
CGCAGTTCGGCCGCGACGCGGTGTTTCACGGGATTGCAGCGCTGTGCGTGGTGTGGGCCTTTGTCTTTTTTGCACTGGCACGGAACGCACCGCGAACGGGTCCTCCAGCCAGCCTCGGGCCGATGCTGCGCGTACTGGCGACGGAGCGGAATTCGTGGGCGCTTTCGGCGTTCTATTTTGTGACGTTCGGCGGCTTTGTCGCCTTCTCGATCTACCTGCCGTCGCTGTTGCGCGACGAGTTCGGACTGAGCATGACGGATGCGGGTTTCCGGACCGCCGGCTTCGTCGTGCTGGCAACGCTGATGCGGCCAGCCGGCGGGATTCTGTCCGATAGGATCGGCGGGGCACGCGTATTGTCGGGAGTGTTTCTAGGAGTCGTTCCTTTTGCGCTGCTGCTGACGTGGCCGTCGATTGTGCCGTTTAGCGTGGGAACTCTGGGCTGCGCCTCATTGCTTGGTTTGGGAAACGGCGCCGTATTCAAGCTCGTACCGCAGTTGTTTCCAGCGAGCACGGCAACAGTGACTGGGCTGGTCGGGGCGATGGGCGGCCTGGGCGGCTTCTTTCCTCCGCTGTTGCTCGGTTTTTTCCGCGACCGGACGGGAGGTGTTTGGCCTGGGTTTGTTTTGCTGGCGGGATTTTCGCTGGCGATGTGGGCGCTGAACCGGAAGCTATTCCTATCGCGCCAGCAAGCCGATGAGCGAGTGTTGCCGGCGCGCTTGGCGCGCCACGCCGAACAGCTACGGGCGGGTGCCTGGGCGTCGATGGCGACGGCGCTTCTGATGGCAGCCATTGTCGTCGGTTCGCGCAATCTCGAGAATTTCGACCCGGCATTAGTCATCTATACCTTCGCCGTAATTTTCGCCACGTGGGGCATCGTGTATCACTACTCAGTCTGGCTGAACAAACCGCCAACCCGCCGTTACTTTGACCGCACGTTCCAGCTCTTCGGCATGCTGGGAGCGGCGCGCGCGCTGGCGATCATTTTGAAAACCGGGGCAACGCACCTTGCCGGGCAAACGTTTATTCGAGAGCGGTCGCGACTTCGCTGGTGGATGCATCAATGTTTGTTTTGGGGTTGCGTGACCGCTGTTGCCATCACGTTCCCGCTAGTCTTCGGATGGGTTCACTTCACCACGGACAGGACCGATCAGATGACCTACGTGGTCCACCTGTTTGGATTTCCCGTATCGTCGTTCCCGATCCGCACGATCACGTCCTGGCTCTTGTTTCATGGCTTGGATGTCTCCGCCATTCTGGTGTTGTCGGGCATCACCTTGGCGCTTTGGCGGCGCATGCGCGACCGTGGCGCGCTCAGCTTGCAGGACTTCAGCGCCGATTTCCTTCCGTTGATCATGTTGTTTGCGATCTCGGTGACCGGACTGGCGTTGACCGCTTCCACTTTGTGGCTGCGCGGATCGTTCTACGGGTTCCTGGCGATCCTCCATGCGATCACCGTCATTGGCGCACTTCTGTTTTTGCCCTTCGGAAAGTTCTTCCACATCTTCCAGCGGCCGGCTCAGATCGGCGTCAAGCTGTATCAGGCCGCGGGTGCCGAGGACGAAGGTGCGAAGTGCGCACGATGTGGACAGCGGTTTGCCTCCAGGCTGCAGATCGACGACCTGCGGCAGGTGTTGCCGCAACTTGGATTCGATTACCGGATCGGCGGTCCGGCCGGACACTGGCAGGCGCTTTGTCCCGCCTGCAAGCGTGTGGCATTCGCCAGCGCCCAACTGAGAAGTAAAGAGGAGGCTCGTGGCCAAACCACCACTGCCCGTTAACCGGCTCGCCGAGCAGTATGGGCCGCACCTGAACTTCACGCCGCCTGGCGGCTGGACGAAGTCGTCAAATGAAGGGGCGGAGACGCTAGTAAAGACGCACTGCTCGTTCTGTGGAATGCAGTGCGGCATTCAACTCAAGGTCAGAAATAACCAACTGGTGGGCTTCGAGCCTTGGGAAGAGTTTCCATTCAATAAAGGAACGCTGTGTCCGAAGGGCGTGAAACGCTACCTGCAGGGCGCTCATCCGGATCGCTTGTTGCGTCCCTTGTTGCGCACACCGAACGGCTTTCAGGAGATTTCCTACGAGGAAGCGCTCGACTACACGGCCAAGCGCATTATTGCAATACGCGAGAAGTATGGCCCCGATGCCGTCGCCATCTACGGCGGCGCATCGATGATCACCGAGAAGGCTTATGTGTTGGGCAAGTTCGCGCGGGTCGCGGTGGGCACCAAGAATATCGATTACAACGGCCGCCTGTGCATGGTGTCGGCGGGAACGGCGTATAAGCTCACATTCGGCATCGACCGCGCGACGAATCCTTGGCCCGATCTTCACAAGGCGCAAGTCGTTCTGGTGGCCGGATCGAATGTGGCCGAGTGTGCTCCCATCACGACTCAGTACCTGTGGCAATGCAGGGAGAACGGTGGCAAGCTGATTGTCGTCGACCCGCGGATGACTCCGATCACGCGAAACGCCGATCTGTACCTTCCGGTGCGGCCGGGTACGGACCTCGCCTTATTTCTCTCCATGCTTCACGTGATGGTGCGCGATGG
>DASRHX010000322.1:0-6629 GCA_035650295.1 Bryobacteraceae bacterium
GCCAGTTCGTCGCACCCGATTCGCGCGTCTCTGGTATGCCGCCCGGCCTGATCGTCTATACCAGCGAGCACGCACATTCCTCGGTCGAGAAGGGCGCGGTCGCCATCGGCATCGGCCAGCAGAACGTGCGCAAGGTCGCCACCGACGACCGCTACCGCATGCGCCCCGACGCCCTCGAAGCCATGATCGAAGCCGACCGTGCCGCCGGCCTGCTCCCCTGCTGCGTCTGTCCGACCGTCGGCACCACCTCCATCGCCAGCATCGACCCGGTTGCCAAGATTGGCGAAATCGCCCGCCGCGAAGGAATGTGGATGCATGTTGACGGCGCATACGGCGGAAATTACGCCGTCGTGCCGCAAATGGCCCACTTGCGTGACGGCTGGGCCGAGGCCGACTCCATCGTCGTGAACCCGCACAAGGGCCTGCTTACCCCTGTCGATCTCAGTGCGTTCTACACGCGACGCCCTGAAGTGGTGCGCGACGCGCTCTCCCTCGTCCCCGAATATCTGCGCACGGCCATCGACAATCAAGTGGTCAATTTCATGGAATATTCGGTTGCCCTCGGCCATCGTTTCCGCTCGCTCAAGCTTTGGTTCATCCTGCGCTCCTACGGCCGCGCGGCGTTGGAAAAATTGCTCTACGAGCAACTCTGCATGGCACAGGACCTCGCCGATTGGGTTCGCGCCGACTCGCGATTCGAACTCTGTGCGCCCGTCGAGCTATCGCTCGTCTGCTTCCGTCTGAAAGCCGGCGACGACGCCTCCCGCGCGTTGATGGATGCAGTGAACGCCAGCGGTCGTGCGTTTCTATCGCACACCGTCATCGACGGCCGCTTCCTCATCCGCCTCGCCATCGGGAACTATCAAACCACTCGCGACGACCTGCGCGAAACCTGGGCGCTCATCCAGAAGACCGCTGGATCTTAGTCGATTCTGGAGCAGGCGCCGAGCGGCGATGATATGCGTGCGGCAGCGCAACGCAGCAGCCGCGCGTAGATCGTCGTCGCCTTACCGCGCCGCCTGCAGCGCCGGTTTCGCTTCACTACTCAATCTCTCGTCCAGCCGGTTGATCTCATAATTTAACTGCAACAGCGAATCCTGAATCACCGAATAGTCTTCCGTCGAGGCGGCTTCGACTGCTGCGGCCGCGCACCGCGCCACGTCATATGCCGCAATCCGCTGTGCCGACAATTCAATCTTCTGCGCCATCAGCCGCAACTGCGCCACGTCCATCCGGATTGCCGCCGAATGTAGTTTCTGCAAGCGCTCGGGCGCCAGTTGCACGAACAGGATCGCCATCCCTGCAAGCAGATCCGCGTCGTTATGCTCGCGCAAATGGGTTGGTGTGTGCACCGGCGTAGGTGGAACGTTCGAGTGCCGTCCATAGTTCTCCACCGTCTCAATCAAATGCGAGGGCGACACCGGTTTGGAAAGGTAGTCGTTCATTCCCGCTTCCAGACATCGTTCGCGGTCGCCATTCATCGCATGCGCCGTCATCGCCACGATCGGCAGCGTCCGCCAGCGGTCGTTCCGGCGGATCGCCCGCGCCGCCTCAATGCCGTCTAATTCTGGCATCTGCACATCCATCAGCACCAGGTCGTACGCGCGCGTCTCCAGGCTCGCCAGCGCCTCCTTGCCGTTGCAGGCCACGTCGACCACATAGCCGCGCTTGCGCAACACCGCCGTGACCACCTTCTGGTTCACCACATTGTCCTCGGCCAGCAACACACGCAGCTTCGGCAGGGCCATACTGTTCCAATTCGTGGAGGTTTCGCTGCTCGGCACATTTCTCCGCTCGACTTTGGCTGGAGCGCATTCCACGACCGGCAGCTCCACGCGGAACCGGCTTCCCACCCCCAGTTCGCTCTGTACCGTGAGCCGCCCGCCGTGTAGTTCTACCAGACGGTGTGTAATCGCCAACCCCAGCCCGGTGCCGCCAAACTTCCGGCTGATGCTCCCATCCACTTGCGTGAACTCCTCGAAAATGGTCGCTAACTTGTCCGCCGGAATTCCCACGCCGGTGTCGGACACTTCGTACACCACGATGGCCTGTCCGGGCACCGACGCCTTCCGCAGGAACACCCGCAGACTTACCGATCCACGCTCGGTGAACTTCACCGCATTGCTTAGCAGATTGTTCAGAATCTGCCGCAACCGCAACGGATCGCCCAAAATTCGCGCCGGCAGATCGGGTGCGATGTCTAGCTTCAGGTCGATATCCTTCGTGCGTGCTTGCCCCGAAACGCTGCGTACACAGTCACCGGCAACAGCACGCACTTCGACGGGAATCTTTTCGAGCAGCATTCGCCCGGCTTCGATTTTTGACAGGTCGAGAATGTCGTTTAGCAGGGACAGCAGCGTATTGGCGCACCCCTGCGCCGTTTCCAAATGCTCACGCTGTTGACTCGATGGCGCCTCTTCGAGCAGAATCTCGATCATCCCCAGTACGCCGTTCATGGGCGTTCGCAATTCGTGCGAAATATTGGCCAGGAATTCGCTCTTGGCGCGGCTCGCCGCCAGCGCCTTCTGCATCGTTTCTTCCAACTGCTCGGTGCGCTGCCGGATCTTGTCTTCGAGACCTTCCTGATACTCCTGCACCTGATCGTGCGACTGCTTGAGCACATTGATCATTGCGTTCAAACTGTGTCCCAGATACTCCACTTCGTCGCCGGTTCTGGACACCTGAACCGGGTCCAATCGGCCATCGCGCACCGCCGAAATGCCACGCTGCAACTGGTTCAATGGCTTTGCCAACAGATGGTGTGAATAGAGCGCCACCACTCCCCCCACGACGCCGATCACTACCGCCAGCAGAATGACTTTGCTCGCATCGAACTGATTCCGCATCAGGTCGAATCCGAAGTACACACCGGAGACCCACGCCACCAGCAGCGTCGTGAAAACCGAGTAGCGGCGCGCCAGCGATCCCTGTGTCGGTTTTTTGAATTCGGGAGTACGTTCTCCTGGACGTTCGTCCATATATATCCTTGATCCCACATTTAGCTGGCATCTTCTATGGACGGTTCACCTTAGATGTGACCCTATATGCCTTTAGGGTGGGGGGATAGTACTCTCGACAATTTCCCTTCAAATTGTCGCGCTTGCCCGCTCTGCTAGACTCGGAGAGATCGCACCACCCCCTTAGAAGTGCACCGGGTCAGGCGCCGGCTACGACAAGGGCAACTAAGGGTTTTCTGGAGAAACGCCCGATGCCGGCCGCGCCAAGGCTGCTTGTGCGCTGTGATCCTAATGCGATGAGCGTGAACTCCCGCCTCCCGGTTTCACTCTGCGGCATCCGTCTCCCCTCACCCATCATCGCCGCCTCCGGAACCTTCGCCTACGGCGTTGAATTTCAGGGTCTGCTCGACTGGAGCTGGCTCGGTGGAATCGTCGTGAAAGGGCTTTCCCGGCACCCCATCGACGGCAACCCGCCTCCCCGCATCTGGGAAACCGAGGCCGGCATGATCAACTCCATCGGCCTTCAAAACATCGGAGTAGAAGCGTTTGTGCGCGAAAAGCTTCCACTTCTCGCCTCCGCTCCCTGCCCCATCTTCGCCAACGTCTTCGGCTATGAACTCGACGACTACGCCGAAGTCGTTCGGGTTCTTGAGGATGCGCCCGGCTTGGCGGGCTACGAGCTGAACGTCTCCTGCCCCAACACCAAGCACGGTGGCGTCCAGTTCGGCTCCGATCCTACCCTCCTCACCGAGGTTGTCCGCACCGTTCGCGCCATCGCCCGCCGCCCCTTGATCGTCAAGCTCTCCCCAAACGTCGCCCGCATCGAGCCCCTTGCCCTCGCCGCCGAGGAGGCGGGCGCCGACGCAATCTCGCTTGTAAACACCTTCGTCGCCCTTACCATCGACCCCCGCACGCGCAAACCACGCATCGGCGCGGGATTCGGCGGCCTCTCCGGCCCCGCCATCAAGCCGATCGCCCTGCGCATGGTCCATGAAGCGTGGAAGGCCGTAAAGATCCCCGTCATCGGCCTCGGCGGCATTGCCTCAGGTGAAGACGCGGCCGAGTTCCTCATCGCTGGCGCCACCGCCGTCGAAGTCGGCACCGCCAGTTTCTGGGACCCCTCCTCATGCGAGCGCATCGCCCGCCAGCTCGACCGCTTCCTCGCCGAACAGCGCACCACCGCCGCCGCGCTGACGGGAACTCTATTGCCCAACCGTTAGCCGTAGCGCGATACCAACTCCCGCGCTGCCTCTGGCCACAACGGATACCGGTACGCAAACCCTGATTCAAGCAATCTCCCCGGCACCACGCGCCTGCTCTTCAATACAAGTTCCGTCTCGGTGCGCATTGCCCAAGCGCCCATCTCCAGCATCCACTCCGCCGCGGGCAACCCCAATCGCACTCCCCACGCCTCGCGCAGCCCCCTCATGAACTCAGCATTCGGCAGCGGGTTCGGCGAAGCGATGTTTACCAAGCCGCTCAAATCCTCGCGCTCGATCAGCCACTCCACCGCCCGCACAAAGTCAAACTCGTGTACCCACGAAACAAACTGCCTCCCACTCCCCTGCCTTCCGCCCAATCCGAACCGCACCAGGTTCGACAGGATCTCAAAAGCGCCTCCCCGATCCGGACTGAACGTAATCGCGCTGCGCAGTGCAACCTTCCGCGTGCGCGGCGTCTCGCTCGCGAAGAACGCCTCTTCCCATCCCTTCGCCACGCCAATCGAAAAGTTCCATGTCTCCGGCGTGCCCGGCTCACTCCCGCCCAACTCACCCGTCGCCTCATCCATCGCACGATCCAAGGCATGGCGATAAATCGTCGCCGTGCTCGCGTTCAACCATACCCTTGGACCCCGCTTCGACGCCGCAATGACGTCGCCCAAAACCCGCGTGCTCTCCACCCGTGAATCGACAATCGCCCGCCGGTTCGCCTCCGTGTACCGGCAGTTCACGCTCCGCCCCGCAAGGTTGATGCAGACGTCGCTTGCCTCCACCTCGCGCACCCAGTCTCCGACTGTCCGCCCATCCCACGACCCCTCGCCCCGGCTCAACACCCGCACCTCATGCCCCTGCGCCCGAAAATGTCGCGCCAGCATCCGCCCCACTTGGCCGCTTCCGCCCGGTATCACAATTTTGAACACGTTCAAAAATAGTATGGGCCAAATCCCGCCCCCAGTCAATCCGCCGTACACTGGTCTTCCCGCGATGACCCGCCGCGCACTCCTCCAGCTCCTTCCCGCCGTTGCGCTCCCCACCCCTGCAGCCACTGCCCCGCTTACCCTCCCCATCCACCACATCCTCGACCGCAACGCCAAGTGCCGCGCCCACCACGTCCGCAACTTCTGGGATTCCATCTGGCCCCAGGCCGCCGGCGACCTCTTCCATTGCGGCGTCGGCATCTCCCTCACCTCCGTCGAAGGCGAAGTCGCCCGTCCCCCCAGCCGCCAACCCGTCATCACCGGCCTCCGCCCCGGCGCCCTCAACTTCGTCGTCACCGATCGCATCCCCGTCCAGTGGGACCACGGCCGCGGCCTCGCCGGCGTCACCACCCTCTACCGCGGCTACCACCTCTGCATGGCCGCCCTCACCTACGCCCACGGCCACCGCATCCCCTTCGTCGCCACCAACACCGTCACTCACGAACTCCTCCACGCCCTCTTGCTCGATATCTTCGAAAACCGCCCCGCCGGCCTCTGGGGCCAGGCCCGCGAATTCCGCATCGACGCCATCGCAACACGCCTCTGGCTTCTAAACGATGGATCGGCTGTTCGCGAATCGGCTACGAAGTACCTCGAACGTTTGGCCGCAAATCCGCTTCCACCGCGATCCGCAGCCCAAGCACGCGCAGCACCCCCGTCAAATTCTCGAACCGCGGATTGCCGGACTCTGACAGCATCCGATAGAGATTCTCCCTGCTGACGTTCGCACCTTCGGCAATCTTCGTCATCGGCAGTTCGTGCGCTTCGGCGACATCCCGGATCGCCTTCAAGAACAGCTCATCCGAATCGTCGAGCGCCGCGTTCAAGTACTCCGCGGCCGTCCTAGGGTCGCGCAGATGCGCAAGCAACGTCTCCCGATGGGGCCGTGATCGCTTAGGCATAGCCGCGCGCGCATCTCTGTGTGACTTATACGTCACGCAACAAGACTACCACCCCCCTACACCACCAACACCGTCCCCTTTCCCGACTCCTTCGTATTCCGCACCAGCGCCAGCACCAGCGCCACGCCAATTAGCGGAATCACGCTCGCCCCAATCACGATCGACTGGAACCCGTAGTGGTCGGCCATGTAGCCAATCAAGTACGTCGACAGGATCGTCCCCACGCCCGACATCGTCCCGCCCATGCCGCTCACCGACGCCACCGAGTCTGACGCAAACAAATCCGTCGGCAGCGTGTTCGCAATGGTCGAGCCCGCCGCATAGCTGAACGTCGCCACGCCAAAGCACACCGTGATCAGCATCAAATTCGACGTGTACGCCGCCGGAATCAAACACGCCATCCCAATCCCGCCCGGCACGAACACCGCCTTCCGCGCCCACCCCACGCTCCACCCGCGATGCACCAGCCAGCTCGACGCCCCGCCCCCCGCATAGTTCCCCAGATCCGCGCACAAAAACGGCACCCAGAACGCCAGCAGACTCTCCTCCAGCTTGAATCCCTTCGACGTCAGG
>DASRHX010000323.1:0-7311 GCA_035650295.1 Bryobacteraceae bacterium
CCGATCCGGCGCGCTACTTCACGGCGGATGTAACTCGTCCGGCTGCGGGAACGTTCGGCAATCAAACGCGGAACCTGTTCTTCGGTCCCTCGTTCGTGAACTGGAATGCATCGGCATTTAAAAATTTCCGCATCGCCGAGCGGCACAACCTCCAGTTCCGTGCTGAGTTCTTCAATTTGCCGAACCATCCGAATTGGAATACGCCGGACTTCAATCCGACCAGCGCCACCTTCGGCAAGATCACGGCCAAGAACTCTGAACGCAACATTCAGCTTGTGTTGCGCTACAGCTTCTAAACTCGCGTCAAACGGCAACCCCCTGGCTACGGCCAGGGGGGTCCTTTATAGTTGAGGCGTGAGACTACTCACCGTCCTTCTGGTCTCCTGCGTCGGCGCCGCCGATCTGAAACCGCCGCGCGTCGAGCCCCAGCACTTCCCAGCTCAAGCCTCCAGCGGCTCACTCACGATTGCGGCCGAATATCTTGTGCGCGGGTTGCCCGCGGACCAGCAGGTTTTCTTCGTTCGCGACTTCCTTGTGGTGGAAGTCGCGCTCTTCCCCGCAAAGGGCACTGAAACCACGGTCAAGAACACCGCCTTTAACCTGCGCCTAAACAACGACAAAATACCCCTCCAGCCCGCCACTCCCCAGATGGTTGCCGCCGCCTTCAAGTACGACGACTGGACGCAGCGGCCCATTATAGAAGCCTCCGCGGGTGTCGGTGACGCCGGCGTCACGATTGGCCGTCCGCAACGCACCGAGCGCTTCCCAGGCGATCCGACTCCCGGACAGCGGCGGCTTCCCAACCCTCCCCGCGTTGAGAATCAGACCGGCCGCAGCGGCATCGAGCGCCTGGAAGAAAAGCCCGACGAAGCGGCCGTTGCTCTCGCCCTTCCAGAAGAGACGATCACCGGTCCCACGCGCGGCTATCTGTACTTCCCCTACACTGGCAAGACGAAATCGATCAAGAAGGCGACGCTCCTCTTTCGCGGCGCGCAGGGCGAGGTTACACTGAACCTCAAGTGAGGGCTGATGCGCGTTGAGGACTACACGCACTTTGGCGGTGCGCACTTTGAATCCGCCAATCTGAAGAATCTGATGCTCTGGGCGGGCGTCGAGAATCCCCTTACCGGGAAGCCGTTCTCCGAAGCCGAATGCCTGGGCATCGCCGGAGGCATCGCGGCGGGCTATCAGTGGTGCCCGTCCGTGCCTGGCTATGACGGCGGCTCCGGGGTTAGCGTTGTGCCGCGCGTGAAATTGTACACGACCAACGGGGCGTGGTATCGCGACTTCTTTGAGAGGCTCGGCATCAAAACCGACGTCCGCGAAACCGGCGGCGCCAAAGCTGCATTGGCGAACATCCGCGAGCCCATTGAAAAGGGGCAACCAGTGGTTGCCTGGTCGTCGCCCATGAGGATTTCGCCGCTGGGTACATGGACCACGGCCTGCGGCATGTACTCGGTGGTTGTTCATGCCGTCGATGAAACTGCCGGGACGGCGGCGATCGGCGACTGCGCAGCGACCTCGCGCACGCTGCTGCTTGAAGATCTGATGTGGTCGCGCAACCGGGTTTGCTCGCTCAAGAACCGGACGCTTACCTTCGCCAAACCCAAGCCCATCGCCGCGCCTCGGGTGAAGAAGGCGTATGAGGCGGGACTCCGCGAGTGCGCCGCCGATTTTGCCAAGCCTAGACTGGGTAGTTTCAATCTGCCGGGACTGGAAGAGTGGACGAAGATCATCGCCAATTCGAAGAGCAAGCGCGGCTGGATCGCCGCTTTTCCCGGCGGAAGAATGTATTGGCCCCTGCGCGACGCCTTCGATGGAATTGAAACCGCCGGGACCGGTGGAGGCCTGATGCGGAACTTGTACGCTGAGTTCCTGGAAGGCGCGGCTGACGCCCTCAAGAAGCCCGCGTTGGCCGAATGCGCGGCAAAATATCGCCTCCTTGCAAAGAATTGGACCAGTTTTGCCGATCAACTCTTACCGGAAAAAGTAAAGCCGTTCGCGCTGACGAAGAAACTGCTGCGCAAGCGCGAAGCGGCCTATACGGGCAAAGGGGAAAAGGGCATGAAGGATGTCGAGGCCGCGGCCAAGCAATTAAATGCAGTGCAGGATGAGATGAGGCGCGAGTTTCCCTGGGACGAAGCGCTCACGGCGCAACACCTGGAAGCCTGCGGGACGGCTCTGCGCGGCCTGTTCTACACGGAGCAGGAAGCGGCGGCGCTCTTGGGGCAAGCGGCGGGGAAAGCCCTCTAGTTCGTG
This sequence comes from Bryobacteraceae bacterium, assembly GCA_035650295.1. Taxonomy (GTDB): domain Bacteria; phylum Acidobacteriota; class Terriglobia; order Bryobacterales; family Bryobacteraceae; genus JAFLBB01. Next base: position 2,260 of record DASRHX010000323.1, read on the forward strand.
GCTCGCATCGTTCTCGCCCTCCTGTTGATTCCCTCGGCGTGGTTCGCCTGGACGTGGCGTCACATGCCGCGCGCGGGCGAGTATCACGACGACGCCATCTACTACGTTTCTGCGCAATCCCTGGTCGAGACGGGCGAATATCGGATCACCTCGCTCCCATCCCAACCCAAGCAGACCAAGTATCCGCCGCTCTGGCCCGCCGTGTTGTCGCTTGCCTGGTTGAGCGGGCCCTACCCGGACAACCTCCCAGTGGCCATGCTGCTCTGCTGGTTGATGGTGCCCGCGACGCTCGTGTTGTTTCACACTTGGCTGAGGCGCGAAGGCTTCGCCGAATGGGCTACGGTCGGCGTCTGCGTATTGTGGGCTTTGAACCCATACATTCAGCTATTCAGCACAACGATGCTGAGCGAGTTACCTTTCCTCGCGGCCGTGCTCGCGTCCATGCTCGTGTTGCACAACTCCACGCCTCGACAGGCGCTCGCAGCGGGCGCGCTGGCGGGCTTGGCCTTCCTTACACGCTCTGCGGGCATCGCGATGCTCCCGGCGGCCCTGGTGTGGCTCTGGTTCCGCCAGGAGAGGCGTCAGGCGGTCTACTTTGCGGCCGGCATGGCGCCTGCCATCATTGGCTGGGCCGCGTGGTGCGCGCTCAACAAAAACTCCTCCCAGGATTGGCTCGCTCTCTATTACACCAACTACATCGGCTTCCATCTGCGCAACTTCGTGTGGTCGGAAACGCATCTCTTTCTGTGGAAGAACCTCGACGGCATTATCCACGGACTCGGCTCCTACGTGCTGCCCAACGTGAATCCGACGCTCCCCGAAAAGATCCTGGCACAAACCTTCGCAGTCGCCGGCATCATCGGCGTCACTCGCCTCCTCCGCCGGCGCTCCCGCGAGTTGACTGGACTCTACGCAGGCTTCGCCGTGCTCCTCGCGCTCATGCTCGCAGTCTGGCACTTCCCGCCGAACGAGCGCTTCATGCTGCCCGCGGCGCCGCTGTGGTTGGCCGGCTTTTGGACCGAAATGACCCACCTTGCCGCCAACATACGAGCCACCCTACGCCACAAGGACCGTTCGCAGCGTATTGCCGCCGCCGGCTTCGGCGCACTCGCCGCCGCGTGTTTAGGCTTCTGCGCGTGGAAGATGGGCGATGTCTCGCTCTCGCTGCTACCCTCCGCCTACGCCATCGAGGAGCAACGCTTGCGCTTAAGCCAGCCGGTGATGGACTGGATGCGCGCCAACTTGCCTGCCGATGCCCGCGTCATGTCGGAGAAGGACCCGATACTCTACCTCCGCGCGGGGGTCCGCGGCGCCGGCCGCTTTCCGCCGACCATCTACTGGTACCGCGAAGAGTTCGGCAAACTGCGCGACCTCTATATCGACATGCCGCGATTCGCCCGCGAACTGGGCTTCACCCACATCTACCTGAGCGACTGGGATTACTCGCGCGACGTCACCGATGAGGCGCACATCGCCATCCTCGCCGGCCTGAAAAAACACCCCCGGCTTGAGTTACTTCACGAATCCGGCCAGAGCCGCGTGTACCGCATCCTACAATAGATCCGATGGTATTCATCCATGAGAACTTCCTGCTGAGCGGGTCGACAGCGCAGCGCCTCTATCGCACATTCGCCGAAAACGAGCCCATCCTCGACTATCACAATCACCTCCCGCCGAAAGAGTTGGCCGAGAATCGCCGCTTTCGCAACCTCGCCGAGATTTGGCTCGAAGGCGATCACTACAAGTGGCGGGCTATGCGCGCCAACGGCGTCGCCGAAGATCTGTGCACGGGCGCGGCCGACCCTTACCAGAAGTTCCTTGCGTGGGCGCGTACGGTTCCGCATACGCTCCGCAATCCCCTCTATCACTGGACGCACCTCGAACTGAAGCGCTACTTCGGCATCGAAGAACTGCTCGACGAATCGACGGCTCCCGCCATCTGGGCGAGGACGTCGGAGATGCTCGCCACCGATAAACTATCGGTGCATGGCATCCTGCGCAAGTTCCAGGTGAAGGCCTTGTGCACTACCGACGATCCGGTGGATGACCTACGATGGCACGCCCAAATCGCCGCCAATCCGATGGGCACGGTTGTGTTTCCTGCGTACCGTCCCGACAAGGCGATGAGCGTGCACACACCTGATCTGTTCAATTCGTGGGTCGCCGCGCTGGAGAAGGCCGCAAATGTGTCGATCCGCAACTTCCGGGCGTTCCTTGACGCCCTACGCGGGCGTCACGACTTCTTTCATCAGATGGGCTCGCGCCTCTCCGATCACGGCCTAAACTGCGCGCCGCCCGTGCATGGCACCGAAAACGAAGCCGCCGACATATTCGAACGAGCCCGCAATGGACAGTGCGCCGATCCCGTTGAGCAACAGCTCTTCGCGGGCGTTTTGATGCGCTTCTTCGGGCGCCTCGACGCGGAAAAAGGCTGGACGAAGCAGCTTCACCTCGGTGCGCGCCGTGGCAACAATTCGCGCATGTTGGCGAAACTCGGCCCCGACACTGGTTTCGACTCCATCGGCGACTATTCACAGATGGACGCGCTTGGCAACTTCCTTAACGCGCTCGATGCCGATAACGCCCTGCCGAAAATGGTGCTCTACAATCTCAATCCCTCCGATAATTACGCCTTCGCCACTATGATCGGCAACTTTATGGACGGATCGATTCCAGGCAAGGTGCAGTTCGGCAGTGGCTGGTGGTTCCTCGATCAGAAGGAAGCAATGGAGTGGCAGATGAACGCGCTCTCCAACTGCGGACTTCTGTCGCGCTTCGTCGGCATGCTCACCGATTCCCGCTCCTTCATGTCCTACCCGCGTCACGAATACTTCCGCCGCACGCTGTGCAACCTCATCGGCAACGACATCGACGCCGGGCTGATTCCGGACTCCGACGTGTTAGTCGGGCCGATGATCCGCAACATCTGCTTCGCGAACGCGAAGAATTTCCTCAACCTTCCCGGCGTGGATTGAGTCCGCACTGCAGTCTGAATTCTTCGGTTGTGAGGAGTTTAAGGACGCAAACTCATTCACTCCGGATGACCACGCGCGGTTTTTTTCGATCATCGATGACCTTCGCCGTGCTTGCCGCTTTAGGACTGTGTCTAATGCGGATCATTTCCTGAACTTTGTCCATTGGCGGGAAGCTAAAAGCTGGAAAAAACGGAGTCAGCCAAAGAGTACCGCTTGAGATGTCGTTAGAACAGAGTGGCCTCTCGTGGCACGACCTCTGACACGCCGATCACGTTCCACTGGTTCTCAAAATCCCTAACCTTTTGAGGCACTCACCCGCCCACCGCCCGGTGACGCTCGCCATTCCCGTGTCAGCATGGCGGCGTGAGTAACGCGCAAAATTCCGTTGTTCGTCATCCCTGGCTCAACCCGCAACCTCGGACCCCACGGCGAACAAACAGCGTTTTTTACGAAACAAACCCAAATGCCATTGAAAACAAAAGACCGCTGCCCGCGGCACGAACCCATTGTGGCTCGCCGCGCCCCAAACAAGGGAGCACCGAAATTCACGTCTTACCCCGAAATAGATAGATGAGATCGATGATCAAAATGAGCACCACCATCAACTCCAGGACGAATGCCCGGCTGTGGTGGAACTCATTCACAATGAATTGATACAGTTCGTTGGCTATTCGCAGCTTGTCACCGACCGAGTTTCGATAGTCTGTTACGCCGATCTTCTCAGCCGCAAGGCGGTAGACGCGAGCGTAATACATGTCGCTCAGGAAACGGATGGCATGCTCACTGCGCTCGGCGAGTTCCATCACGTCGAGGCGGATTGTGTTGAGCCGGGCCGCCTCGCGCGCCATGCGCCAGCGGCGCAATAATCCCCCGCCACGCTCCAGAACCTTGTAGAGCTCCGCGAGCAGCCCCGTCAGGACCTCGTCGTAGTGGCGAAACTCAAGCAGTTGCGAGTTGGCATACTCGAGAAGCTGCAAGGTTGGGACGGCAGGCTCTGCGGCGTCGTACACAAGGGCGGCGGTCCAACTGACAACAAGTACGTCGGATGGATAGTACGATACGCTCGAACTGAGTACTTCCTTTTTCTCGCCTTCTGACAGCGGCAGGCGATCGCCGCGCACGAGTTGACTGACACGGTCGCCGTACTGTGTGAGTAATTCAGCACTCGAAAGTGCTCGGTCCTTTGTCCCGGATATTTGGATGACCAGATACTCTTCCGTAAGCCACTTCGTATAAGGCTTGACTAAGGCTGCTCCGGCCTGCTGGACTCGCTCGCGTACGATTGCGGTCGCAGCGGATTCAATCTCGACCTGCTCCACCAGGGAATGCGCCTGGCTTACTAACCTGTCCCACGTGAGAGACGAGAAGGCCAGCTGCAACTCTAAACTGATCACGCCATATTGGAAGTACTTCACGCGTACTTTGAAGCGCTCTCCGCTGGAAAGTTGGATTTCCGGCGCGCTTTCGACGACGGGGGGGTGTTCGAATCTCACGTAGTCCGGAACAGGGTGGCGAAATTTCGGCTCTCTTCCGGCCGGCCGCTCCAGATTGATCTCTTCGGCGACATCGAATAATACGAAGACGAGACAAGAACCGTCGAGCAGTAGCTGGTCGCCAGAATCCATTACTTCTTCACCACCACCTGCTTACCATCTTCCACCGTCTCGTCCGGGTGTGGGATGACGAACTCGCCTTCCTTGAGTCCCGAGATTATCTCGGCAGCGAGGCCATTGCGGCGGCCGAGTTGGACTGCGCGGCGGCGCGCGTGCCCGGTCTCAATGACGAAGACATTCCACTGCTCGCCCGTCCGGAATAGTGCACTAGCGGGGACCTGGAGCACCTGGTCGCCTTGCCAAAGGATGAACACTGCCTCGACGCGGTAGCCGTGACCAAGGCGCTTCCATTGGACTTCTGGCGAGGTGATGTCAGCGATGACGCGCACACGCTGCTCTTCCACGCCGAGGGCGGAGATCTTGGTGAAGCCCGACGGTTCGACGACGCGCACGCGGCCTTCAAGCGGTTTCTCGCCGCCCCAACGCGTGAACTCGACCGGCGTGCCCGGCGCCATCTTCACCGC
>DASRHX010000324.1:0-5419 GCA_035650295.1 Bryobacteraceae bacterium
AATTGCCGAACTTCGCCGCCGACACGATATCGGATGCTTTAGCCTTATTCTTCATGACGCCGTTCTCGACGTGCCACTCCATCGGCCTCCCCGGAGACCTCGGCGACCAACCCGTCATATCCCGCCCGTTGAACAATTCCACCGTCCGCCCGGCCACCCACGACCCATCATCTTTGTCGCGCATCACTGGCGCGCGCCGCCCCACAAACTTCATCAGCGCGTCCGCGCCCTCCGTGCGCATCGCCCCCTCCAACGTCCCGGCGGTTGTTAGTTTCGCGCGATACGTCAGTTTCGTCCCACCCCGCTCAAACGCCCACACCAACTCCTCGCCCTCGACCGTCAGCACCGGAATCACGTCCAACTGTCCACCCGGCGCTCCGACAAACTTCCCGCGCAGCGCCCGCGTCCCCGCTGCTTCCACCTCCAACCACCACGCCCGTCCGCGCGGCTCGTTCTCTACCGTGATGTTCCATCGGCCATTGAAATCGCCCGCCTCGGCGAGCAAAGGCGATGCGGCCATGACCAGCGCCGACATGAGGGTGTAACGAGTGAACATGCGTGAAGTATACTTTGCCCATGCCAGCTCCTGTTGCCGTTCGCCGCGCCCGCCTGCAGATGCCAGTCACTTTGCAACCGGCCGCGGCTTCCGACCCGCTCGCCATAACGAGTGTTCGCATGTTCGCCGTGCCCGCCGCGCCCCTTCTTCGCATCCAAACACGCAGCGGCCTCACTGGCTGGGGCGAACTCTCCACCAGGCCGGACGCCGCTCTACTCCTTGCGGCGGTCAATGCCCTCACGGCCCGCTCCGCCAGCGCCTACACCGTCCTCGACCGCACCCTCCCGCCCGCGCTCGCGCCCGCTGCCGTCATGGCGATGCTCGACTGCCTCGGCAAGCAATCCAAAGCGCCCGTTTATCAAGTCCTCGGCGGCCCAACTCGCTTCAAAGTTCGCGTCATGGCCCTCGTTGCCAACGCCGCCGATGTGAAGCAAGCCCGCGCCGCCGGCCACCGCGCCTTCTCGCTCCCGATACCCGCGCCGCCATTCCCCAACAGCGGCAAATCCTACGTCAACACCATTCGCTCCCTCGTCGACGAAGCTCGCACCGCCGCGGGCACGCCCGCCGACTTCGTCCTCGACTGCGCAGGCCAGCTCTCCGCCGGCGACGCTCAACAACTCGCCGCCGAATTCGAACGCACCCACTTGCTCTGGCTCGACGAGCCCTGCCGCCATGGCAACCTCTCCGCATTGCGCAAAATCAGTGACGAATCGGTCACCCCCATTGGCCTTGGCCGCGCCTGCCGCAATGCAGACGAGTTCCAGGACATCCTACGCGAGGAAACGGCCGACCTTCTCCGCCCCTCGCTCAACCACTTCTCCATCTCACGCATTCGTAAGATCGCCGCTCTCGCCGAAACCTATTACATCGCCGTCGCGCCCACTCACTCGGGCCGAACACTTGCCACGGCCGCGGCGCTCCACGCCGCCGCCAGTATGCCCAACTTCTTTATCACTCACTTGCCCCCACGCGCTCCAGACGACCCAATCAAAGGCCTCGACACAACGCTTCGCGACGGCTATCTTGGCCTCCCCACCGCACCCGGCCTCGGCGTCACCGTCGACGAATCCGCCATTGCCAACACGGAGGTGCGCGCATGAAACGCCGCAATTTCCTTTCGGCCCTCGCTGCCGCTCCCGCCCTTGCCTCACCCGCTACCGATGTTTGCTCCTGTGCACCCATGCCGCAACTCCTCCTCCCCGAAGGCTTCGCCTCTGTCGGCACGAAGTGCAAAATCACCAACGTGAAAGTCTTCGGCGTCTCGCTCACGCCAGAATCCGATCGACCCTACGTCTTCGTCAAACTCGAGACCAATCAGGGCTTGATCGGCTGGGGCGAAGCGACGCTGGAAGGCAAAGCCGGCGCGGTCATCGCCTGTGTCAACGACTTCCGCGACTTCCTCATTGGCGCCGACCCAATGCAGGTCGAACATCACTGGCAATCGATGTACGTCCACAGCTTCTACCGCGCGGGTCCCGTCATCGGCTCGGCAATCTCCGGCATCGATCAGGCTCTCTGGGACCTCCGAGGCAAGCTCCTCAATCAGCCCGTCTACAAGCTCCTCGGCGGCCCCTTCCATGACGGCGGCGTCCGGGGCTACTATCACCTTCGTGCACGCGGCCCGGAAGACTACCCACGCCTCCGCGAAACCGCCAAGCGCGAAGGCATCACCTGTTTCAAGACCGGCATCCCCGGCTACTACGAGTGGATTGAAACCGATGCTAAGCTCCGCCGCGCCATTGACGGCCTCGCCAAACTCCGTGAAGGCATCGGCCCCGACATCGACATCGGCGTCGATTTCCACGCTAAGACCTCGCCCGCTGTCGCCAGCATCATCGTCAAAGAGGTCGAGCCCCTCAACCTCTTGTTCGTGGAAGAACCCTGCCCGCCCGAAAACGTGAAGATGATGCGTAAGGTCTCCCGCCGTTCCACCACGCCCATCGCAACTGGCGAGCGCCTCGTCGCGTCCTACTCTTGCCGCGAACTGATCGAAATGGGTGTCGTCGACATCCTCCAACCGGACATCAATCATGTCGGCGGCATCACTGCCCTTTGGAAGGTGGGTGCCGCCGCCGAAGCCAGCGGCATCTCCATGGCCCCGCATGCTTGCGAAGGTCCCATCGGCGGCCTTGCCACGGTTCACGTCGATGCCGCCATGCCCAACTTCCTCGTCCAGGAGATCTGCTCCGGCGTAGACATCGGTCCGAATGAAAGGGCTTGGCACGAGTGGCTCGGCTTCCCCGCCATGCGCATGGTCAACGGACGCTACCCGCTCCCCACCAAGCCCGGCCTCGGCTTCGACCTCAGCGAAGACGCCTTCAAAAAATATCCGTTCGGCGGCACGCGCCCCATGGCCCGCGTCTTCCACGACGACGGATCAGTTGCGGAGTGGTAGCGATATGGCGTCTATGCCTTGATGCAAACGCGCAGGACAATGATGATACCGCTGCTCAGATCCGGCCCAGTTCTCCTTGCGTTCCTTCTAGTGCCGGCCTTTGTGAAGGCACAGACCAAACCTGCCGAGGCCGTTTACGATTTTCGCGGCATCGCACTTGAAGACGGCAGTACCCTTCGCGCAGTCGAGGGATTTCGATCGAAGAATTCGGAGCTACGGCTGTTGGTGAGATCGAATCTAGACAGCTTTCACGTGGTTCTCTTTGACCTTTCCGCGCAGCACAGGAGTTCCGCGAAGCTGAACGTTCGCCCGCTGAGCGAACTCTTTGATATCCACCCAAACGGAAACACCATTATTTGTGCACGCAGCTCTCCTTCAGGAAGGACCCTTCCTTCCGCGGTCTTGCTGGAAACAGACCGCTCAGGAGCCGTCATCAATTCGCACGCGATGCCGTTCATTCCCGTCGCGATGTATGTTGGCTTGGCCGGTGAAATGAAAGTCGTGGACCGATCTGGAAATGTGCGTCTGGTAGCTCCAGGAGGAGAAGCGGATGGAATTCCGATGCAGAGTGAAAGAACCTTACTCGCCTCGCCATTCGCGGACGGAGACGTCGCCGTGGTGGATGCCATCACAGGTGACGTAAAGGTGTATGGGCCGTCGCCCGAAAAACCAAGACATGCTTGGACAATTCCGTCCTCAGTGCTTCAGGAGCCACTCTCTCGGATTGCGCCCGCCGTTCGTGCGAGAACACTCATTATCAATGACATTGCTATTACAGTAGGCGGCCATGTTCTCCTGAACGTCAGCTCTGGGATACGCGGCAGTGACGGTGCCATGGTGCTTGCCGCGAACAAGGATGGCACGGACATTCGAACGTTCCGTCTGGGCCTTCCCACCGATGATCGGTATCGATCAGGCTCCAACCCCGAGGGCTTTATGGGGCCCGCGTATATCGAATCTACAATCGGCAACAAGTTGTTACTAGCTGATCGCAGCGGGAGAGTTGCGCAGTATCAACTTCCACTGAAGTAGGCTCCTTAGCGCAGGGTGCCTATACAATCACTCCGCCCGAAGCGCCTCCATCGGATCGACAGAGGCAGCGCGGCGTGCCGGCAGGAACGCTGCCGCCGCTGCTGCAACGACAAAAAGACCCGTCACGAGCGCCATTACAAGCGGATCCATCACTTCGACGCCATAGAGGAATTTCTGGATCACGCGTCCCGCGAGGACGCTTGCCGCCAACCCCGCGGCGATACCGATGCTCACCGGCGCGCAGGCCTGTGCCAGCGTGAGCGCGTACACTCCGCCCTTGGTCGCACCGATTGCCATGCGCACGCCGATCTCCTGCTTGCGGGACGTTACGGAATAGCTCAGGACTCCGTAGATTCCGAGCATCGCCAGCAGCAGAGCGGCGCCGCCAAACGACATCAGAACCAGCGTCTGCAGGCGCTCGCGTGCGACCGAGTCCGCGAGCTGCGAGTCGAAAGTTTTCACGCGCGAGAGCGTAACGTTCGGCGCCGAGTTCCAAATTGCCTGACGTACGCCGGAGATGAGCCCATCGGTGCTTCCCTTGCCGCGGACGACGAACGACGTCGTGATCGGCGGCCGGTACTTGTAGTGAACGTAGGCCGTCTTCACCGGCGCGGTCTTCAGCGAAGTCATCCGCGAATCGGCTGCGACGCCGATTACGATGTGCTTGCGGCCCAAAACCTGAATCTCCGTGCCGACCGGGTTCTCGTCTCCCCACAGAGCTTTAGCGGCACCCTCGGAGACGATTGCATTGTCCATGTTGCGGTCGCGCTCTTCGAACAAGCGTCCAGCGATGAGCTTCTGGCGGGTAGCCTCGAAGTAGCCTGGGCTCACCCATCTCGCATTGACTATCACCCCGTCCAACTCCGGCCGGTCCGGGCGGCGCAGGGGTTCGACCCAGCTCTCTCCTTCCAATGGTGTCGCGCTCACGAGACCGGCGGCTTCCACTCCGGGCAGCGCACGCAGATGGTGCAGAGCCCTATCGATGTACTCGATGCGGCTCTCCGGCGAGCTGTAGACCTTAAAAGGCAGCTTGACCTCCGCCATCGCCACATTGCCCGGCTCAAAGCCCTTGTCCTGATTCAGCAGATGAAGCAGGCTCTTGGTGAACAGACCCGTGACCAGAAGCAGGACTGTACACCCGAAGACCTGCAGTCCGATCAGCCAGAAGCGGAGATGAGTACCGGAGCTGCTGCCAAATGTGGAGCGGCTCCCGCTTCGCTGCAGGAATGCTTGCGGATCGGTGCGAAGGATCTTCACCGCCGGCAGCAGGCCGGACAGCAGGCTCACGGTGATGGCGAGCCCCGCCGCAAACAGGAGCGCTGTGCCGTGAAGCTGCACCTCGGACAGCCGCGGGAGATCGATCGGCGAATAGCTGTGGATCAATTTCAGTACGGCGACTGAAAATACAATGCCGGCAGTACCGCCCATCACCGCCA
>DASRHX010000325.1:0-5360 GCA_035650295.1 Bryobacteraceae bacterium
GTTCTTCTACTGCTTTCGCGAGCGCGAAAACATTCTGCGGTTGTTTGAGATGTTCTCCGGCCAGCGCATGATGACCAGCTACTTCCGCATCGGCGGCCTCGCCCTGGACGCGCCGCGCGGCTGGCAGCAAGCGGTGGGCAAGTTCATCCGCGCATTCCCGAAGTCGATCGAGCAGTACGAGAAACTGCTCAACGCGAACCCGATCTGGATGGAGCGCACCAAGGGCGTGGCCGTGATGCCGCTGGAGGAGATGTTGAACCTTGGGGTCACCGGCCCGATGATCCGCGCCGCCGGCCTTCCCTGGGACATCCGCAAAGACGAACCCTACTCCAGCTACAACGAGTTCGATTTCAAGGTGCCCACACGTACGGAAAGCGACGTTTACGCGCGCTTCCAGGTGCGCGTTGACGAACTGCGCGAAAGCACGAAGATCGTCATCCAGGCTCTCGAGGGCATGCCCGAAGGCCCGTTCCAGTGCGAAGCGCCCGGCATTGTGCTTCCCGAACGCGAAGCGATGAAGACGCAGATGGAAGCGCTCATCTATCACTTCAAGATCATCACCGAAGGCTTCCGCGTGCCGCCGGGCGACGTTTATGTTCCCGTCGAATCGCCGCGCGGCGAGCTCGGCTACTACGTTGTTTCCGACGGCTCGACGAACCCCTACCGCGTCTTCATGCGGACGCCCAGCTTCGGCAACCTGATCGCGCTCGGGCCGATGCTCAAGGACATGCTCCTGGCCGATTCGATTGCCGGCCTCGGCAGCATGGACTTCGTTCTTGGAGACACCGACAGGTAACCGTCCATGACCTTCTCTCCCGAACTTGAAAAACGCTTCGCCGAGATGGCGGGCAAATATCCCGAAGGCCGGCAGAAGGCCTGTCTCATTCCCATGCTCATGTATGCGCAGGACGAGGTCGGCTATATCAGTGAAGAACTGAAAGCCGAGATCGCCCGGCGGCTCTCCATCAGCGTTCTCGAAGTGAACGAGGTGGTCGGCTACTACACCATGTTGCGCAAGAAGCGCATGGGTAAAACGCACCTGCAAATTTGCACCAACATCAGTTGCCTGTTGTGGGATGGGGACAAGCTGTGGGACCGCGCCTGCGAGAAGCTCGGCATCGGCCACAACGAAGTTACCGCCGACGGCACTGTCTCGCTCGAAGAGGTCGAATGCATCGGCGCTTGCTCCTGGGCCCCGGCCATACAGGTCAACTACGACTTCCAGCACAACGTCACGATCGATCAGCTTGACACGCTGATTGACGATTTGAGGAAAGCGTAAATGTATCCCAGCCTTCTTCACGACTCTCCACACCCGTCCGAAACCGTCGTCCTCAGCAAGCGGTACCGGCTGCCCAATTCGCGCAGCATCGACACCTACCTCGCCAACGACGGCTACAAGGCGTTCATGCGCGCCTCGCAGATGTCGCCCGAACAGATCATCGACGAGGTGAAAACCTCCAATCTGCGAGGCCGCGGTGGCGCGGGTTTTCCCACGGGCATGAAGTGGAGCTTCGTGCCGCGCACTTCGCCCAAGCCCAAGTACATCGTCGTCAATGCCGATGAGTCCGAGCCCGGCACCTGCAAAGACCGGGTCATCATTCAATACGACCCGCACCAGCTCATCGAAGGCATTCTCATTGCCGCCCGCGCCGTCGATGCGCATCGCGGCTGGATCTACATCCGCGGCGAATACCGATACCTGATCGACATCATGGACGAGGCCCTCGCCGAAGCCTACGCGCGCGGCTGGTTGGGCAAGAACATTCAAGGCACCGGCTTCGATTTCGAGCTCTCTTCGCACACCGGAGCGGGCGCGTACGAGTGCGGCGAAGAGTCCGCTCTCCTCGAATCGCTCGAAGGCAAACGCGGCGTACCTCGCATCCGGCCGCCCTTCCCCGCTGTCTCCGGCGCATTCCAAGCGCCGACTATTCTCAATAACGTCGAAACCTTCGCCGCCGTGCCCAGCATCTTCCTCATGGGCGGCCAGGCCTGGGCCGACCTTGGCATTCCCAAGGCGGGAGGCACTAAACTCACCTGCCTCACCGGACACGTGAATCGCCCCGGCGTGCACGAACTCGCGCTGGGCTTTCCCGTCCGCAAGATGATTGAAGACGTCGGCGGCGGTATGCGCGGCGGCAACAAGTTGAAGGCGATGATTCCCGGCGGGTCTTCCTGCCCCGTCCTCACAGGCGAAGAGGCGTGGGAGCTGACGATGGATTACGACTCCATGGCCAAGGCGAAAACGATGCTCGGCTCCGGAGGCGTCGTCATCATGGACGAAACGACCGACATGGTGAAGGCTTGCCTCCGCATCATCCGGTTCTATCAACACGAAAGTTGCGGCTGGTGCATTCCCTGCCGTGAAGGCACGCTCTGGCTGAAGAAGCTGCTCACTCGTTTGGACGAAGGCGTCGGTTCGGCCAAGGACATCGACCTGGTGGGTGATCTCGCCGACAACATGCTCGGGCGCACCTTCTGCCCCCTCGGCGACGCCGCCGCGCTACCCACCATGAGCATCGTGCGCAAGTTCCGGCACGAATTTGAAGCCAAGCTCGCCAAGAAGGCGGTCTCCATGGCCGGGCTGCCGCAACTGGTCTCGATCAACGGCTAAAGGATATCCATGGCGGATCCAGTTACATTTACAGTCAACGGAAAGAGCATGCAAGCCCCTGGGGGCACGCTCCTCATCGATGCCTGCAAGCGCGCGGGTGTGGAAATTCCTGCATTTTGCTACTACGAAGGCCTCGCGCTACAGGCCGCCTGCCGCATGTGTTTGGTTGAGGTCGAGAAAGCGCCGAAGCTGATGGCCGGTTGCACCTTGCCCGTCACCGAAGGCATGGTGGTTCACACCGAATCGCCCGCGGTCGTCAAGGCTCGCAAAACCACGCTCGAATTTCTACTCACCAATCACCCCCTCGATTGCCCAGTCTGCGATAAAGGCGGCGAGTGCGAGCTGCAGGACATGGTGTTCCGCTACGGAGCCGGTGACAGCCGCTTCACCGAGATCAAACACCACGTCGACGAAAAGCAATGGTCGCCTGTGGTGTACTTCGACGCTCCGCGCTGCATCCTTTGCTACCGATGCGTGCGCATCTGCGACGAGGGCCTTGGCGTGAAGGCGCTCGGCGTAACCAATCGCGGCGCTTACTCCGAGATCACCCCAAACTTGGGGGACCATCTTGAATGCGATGAATGCGGAGCCTGCATCGACATCTGCCCCGTCGGTGCGCTTACAAGCGGCATCTATCGCTACCAGACGCGACCTTGGGAGATGGAGCACGTTGCTACCATCTGCACCCACTGTTCCAACGGTTGCAAGACCACGCTCGGTGTCAAGAATGACCAGATTCTGCGCGGCAACAATCGCGACCGCTCCGGCATCAACGGCGAATTCCTCTGCATAAAGGGCCGCTATGCGTTCGACTTTGTCGAACATGCCGAACGCCTGCAATCGCCGCTCATGCGCGTCAACGGCAAGTTGGAGGAGGTCAGCTGGTCCAAAGCGCTCTCCTTCGTAGCCCAGCGCTTCAGCGAAATCAAAGCCGCCGGCGGCAAGTTCGGCGTCATCGGCTCGGAACACACGACGAACGAAGAGAATTACTACCTGCAGAAGTTCGCGCGTCAGGGACTTGGCACGCCACACATCGACCATCGCCGTTCGGGCGACCTGCCCGCGCTGCTCGATGCCTTAAGCAGCAAGCAAAACACACTCGCCACTACCGCCGACCTCTACAACGCCAAGGGCGTGCTGATCATCGGTTCCGATCTTTCGCAGCAGCATCCGTTCCTCGCTTACCAGATCCGCTCGGACGCCCGCCTTCATCAGGCCAAGGTTTTCACGGTTACCGAAGGCCCAGTGCGTGAAGATAAGGTCGCAACCAAGGCCATTCGCGCCGCCGCGGCCGATCACCTCGCCACGGTTAAGACGCTCGCCGATGACTTGAAGTCCATCGGCGATTTGATCGTCGTATTCGGTGATTCGATCAAAGGCGCCGCCGTCGCCGAGCTCGTTGCTTTCATCGATTCCCTCGGCATACCCGCCAAGTACGTCTGCCTCGTTGACTACTCGAATTCACGCGGCGCATCCGATATGGGCCTGCTGCCCTACCTTGGCCCCGGCTACCATGTCTCGCAGCGGCCCGGCATGAGCATGAGTGAAATGCTCGCCGACCCCGCTCTCGACGCACTTTGGGTGGTTGGCTCCAATCCTCTTAAAAACGCCACGCTCGCTTCGCCAAAGTCCTTTGTCGTCGTGCAGGACATCTTCCTGTCGGAAACCGCGCAACGCGCCGACGTCGTGCTCCCGGCGGCCTCGGCCTATGAAAAATCGGGCACGGTCACCAACGTCTGCGGTGAAGTGCAACGCATCCGCAAAGCAGTCAGCGTGATGGGCACAAAAGCCGACCTCGATATCTTTGGACTGCTCGCTCGGGCCATGCGTCTCGAACTCGGACAAGCAACGCCTGACAAAGTGTTGGAAGAGATCCGCTCTACCGTTCACGGTTATAATGTTCCCTTGCCTGTCATCGCCACGGGAGGAGCGGCGATGACCGCCCCGGTGAATGGACGCGTACCCGCTGCCGCTCACCCGCAGGCGATCCAGTCGGCCCGCGACACACTGTTCACTTCAGGTTCGCTCGGCCGCTACTCGAAGACCCTGAACGCCGTCCTCGAATCACCCGGCGGGCTCTATAAGCCATGAATCTCGATATCGCATCGGTCTTAGGCAATTTCTACGTTCTGACGCTGATTAAGCTTGGCCTGGTGGCGTTCGTGTTGCTCACCACGCTCGCTTACCTGCAATGGATCGAGCGCAAGGTCATTGCTCACATTCAGCTTCGCGTCGGTCCGACCCGCGTCGGTCCGCACGGCTTGTTGCAGCCGCTGGCGGACACCATCAAGCTCCTCACCAAAGAGGACCTCATGCCGCCGCACGCGAACAAATTCTTCTTCGTGCTGGCGCCTATGATCGCGGTGTTCTTCGCGCTCAGCGCCATCGCCGTCATTCCTTTCGGTCCCAAGATCAACCTGTTCGGCGTCGAAACCTACATGCAGTTGACGGATTTGAACATCGGCGTGCTCTATCTGTTGGCGCTTTCCGGTATGGGCGTTTACGGTATCGCGCTCGCAGGGTGGTCGTCGAACAACAAGTACGCGCTCATCGGCGGACTACGCTCGTCGGCGCAGATGGTCAGCTACGAACTGCCGATGGCTCTCGCGCTGGCGTCGCCGCTGCTGCTCGCCGGGTCACTCTCGCTGCGCGAAATCGCCGAATCGCAGAGCGGCTTCATGCTCGGTTTCATTCCGCGTTGGGCAATTTTTCAAATGCCCGCGCCGCAGTTGATCGGCTTCATCCT
>DASRHX010000326.1:0-3197 GCA_035650295.1 Bryobacteraceae bacterium
CCAGTCCGAGATTGAGTTCGCCTGCACTGGCGGAAAAATCGGGACGGTCCGCTGCGCCCTTCTTCTCGACAATCTCGGCCGGAACTTCGGAAAGGAAGCGCGAACGGATGGCTGGTTCCAAGGGGCCTCCGCCGAACTTCCGGCGGGCCCGCGCCCAGCTGAGCGTAAGTTTTCTTTGCGCGCGGGTCATGCCTACGTAGCAGAGCCGGCGCTCCTCCTCCATCGCGGACTCGCTATCGCGTGAACGAGAATGCGGGAAGAGCCCTTCTTCGAGTCCGGCGAGAAACACCACGGGCCACTCCAGCCCTTTGGCGTTGTGAACCGTAAGCAGCGAAACGCGGGCGCTCTCGTCGAGTTGGTCGGAATCGGCGACAAGCGCTGCATGGTCGAGAAAGTCCGAAGCGGATTCCCCTCGTTCCACGGCCTCGGCCGCGGCGTTCAGTAGCTCGTTCAAGTTCTCCAAACGCGATTCGTTTTCCACCGCTTTGTCCTGTTCGAGCATGCGGCGGTAACCGGTACGTTCGAGGATGGTCTCTAGAAGTTCGCTGACGGGTTGCGTGGCAGCCACGGCGTGGAGATCCTGCACCAGGCGGCGAAAGGCGGCAAGGGCGGCGTCCGCACGGCCGGGTAGCAATTTCTTTTCCAGCATGTCGCCGATCGCCTCCCATATGCTCTTGCGGTTCTGAACGGCATACTGTTCCACCTGCTCCATGGTGGATTTGCCAATTCCTCGGGCGGGAGTGTTGACGACACGCATCAGGCTGATCGAATCGTGCGGCAGTATGCTCAGTTTGAGGTAAGCCATCACGTCTTTGATTTCTGCCCGTTGATAGAAGCTGGTGCCCCCAACTACAACGTAGGGAATGTTGTTGCGGCGCAGCGCCTCTTCCATCTGCCTGGACTGCGAGTTGGTGCGGTAAAGAACGGCGACGCGTTCGGATGGGTTGTAGACAAGCGATTTCTTGATTTCATCGGCGATGTAAAGGGCTTCGTTCTCGGCATCAAAGGATTGGTAAACGGTGATCTTGTCACCCGCCGCTCCGTCCGTCCAGAGCGTTTTGCCCTTTCGCTCCCGGTTGTTCGCGATGACCGTGGAAGCCGCATCGAGGATCCGTTTCGTTGAGCGATAGTTCTGTTCGAGGCGGATCGTGACGGCGTTGGGGTAATCCTTCTCGAAATCGAGAATGTTGCGGATGTCGGCCCCACGCCAGGAGTAGATCGACTGGTCCTCATCGCCGACCACGCACACATTCGAATGGTGGACGCTGAGCAGCCGCATCAACTCGTACTGGCTGCGGTTAGTGTCCTGATACTCGTCGATCATGAGGTGCTCGAAGCGCGCGTTGTAGGCATCGCGCGTCGCTTCGTCGGAGCGCAGAAGACGAACGGTTTCAAGCAGCAGGTCGTCGAAGTCGAGCGCGTTCGCCTGGCGGAGTTTGTCCTCGTAGAGTTCGTAGATCTGGGCGAGCTTCTTGCCGCTGGGATCGCGCGCCTGCCGGAGCAGTTCCTCCGGTCCGTCGTGGCGGTTCTTCGCGTTCGAGATGCGGCTCAGCGCTTGGCGGGCAGGAAGCGCCTTGTCGTCCACCGCCAGGTGGCGGTAGATCTGTTTGATCACCGAGAGCTGATCGTCATCGTCGTAAATCACAAACCGTGGCGTGAAGCCGGGACGGAGTTTGTCGAGCGGCGCGCCATCGCGGCGGAGGGTTCGCACGCAGAAGCTATGGAAAGTTGAAACAGCAGGTGCTCGAAAGTGACCCGATTCTGCAAGGAGACGATGAACTCGTTCCCGCATTTCACCGGAGGCTTTATTGGTGAAGGTGACAGCGAGGATGGATTCAGGGCGGACGTTGTGCTGCTGAATCAGGTGGCAGATTCGGTGTGTTACAACACGAGTTTTGCCCGAGCCGGCTCCCGCAAGGATAAGAAGTGGACCGTGCAAGTGACGCACAGCCTGTTGCTGCTGCGGATTGAGTCCGGCTAGAAAATCCATAGGAAAGAACGCTTCAAGGGGGGAGGCCCCTAGTTTAGCATGCGTGGATAAAGGGAGCGGCGAAGGAACGGCGGGGCGATGAAGAGTCGAACACGGTGAAAATTACCGCGATGGCCGTTGTAAAGTACTGTAGGTACTGATATCCTTTCGACACCATGCAGAAGTTCACCCCTCCCTCGCCCCAGACGGAGCTCCCGGATATTGCATTTGTTCTAAGGCAGCTTTATCGCCGAAGGCTCGTTGTCCGCCGCTTAATCCGCTCTCTCGAGTTGTACTCCAGCATCCAGAGTCGGCACCAGGCATTTGTCCCAAAGGACACGGCCTGGGGCCCCAGCCAGCACACTAACTGACGCTGGGCCGCTTTACCTCCAAGCTCGTCCCTTGTAACCTAACCAGTTGTAGATGCGCCTTTCTGAGTGGCCGCTTCAGAGGAAGTCCGCCCTGCGGTGCATCCAATTAGTAGATGCTAATCGAATTCGGACTGATCGAGCGGGCCAGTCAGGGTGACGATGCTGCATTTAATGAGATCGTGCTGGCGTACCGGAAACGGATCATGGGCACGATTTCCCGTCTCATCGGCCGGCCTGAGGATGTGGAGGACGTCGCCCAGGATGTGTTCATGAGGTTGTACTACTCATTGGACCAGCTTCGGTCGATAAACGTTTTTGAGCCATGGCTATATCGGTTGACGGTGAACACCTGCTACGACTATTTGCGTCGGCAGCGACGGCGGCAGGAGTCACGGATGGCCGATTTGAGCGAGCAGCAGGTCGTGATGGCCGATGCCGCCGCGGCTGGCGACCAGCGAACGGAAGACGTTCGTAAAGCTGGTATTCGTGAGTTTGTGCAAGGGTTGTTGGGAGAAGTGAGCGAAGAAGACCGCCTGTTGTTGACTCTTAAGGAAGTGGAAGGTCTATCGCTCAAGGAATTGGAACAGGTCTACGGTGTCAATGAGAACGCTCTTAAGGTTCGGTTGTATCGAGCCCGGCAGCGTGTATTGCGTGCATATGAAAAGTCCGGTGGAGAATCTAAGGTTAAGGCTGCCTCAAGCGAGGTTCCCCATGACCAGGATTCCGACGCCGAACGCGAAGATGTGATATGAGAGGTAGTGACATGTTCGATCCATACCGGGGTTTAAACGACCTGTGGGCGCGCTATGCCGACGCCTGCCCGACGCCTGAACCTTCGGCCGATTTCATGCCGGGCG
>DASRHX010000327.1:0-4856 GCA_035650295.1 Bryobacteraceae bacterium
CAGGTTGCGCCGGAGGATCTCCTTAGACGGCGTAGCACGGCCGATGAGCAGTCCGAAGCAGCCCGCGAGGTGCTCGGCCGCTTGGTTGAACGCATCAAGTCCCGGTACGACCAGGACGCCGCCAGCGGGCGGAAAGAACCACCGGCGGTCGACATCCTGGTCATCTCGGGTGGGGGCGACTGGGGAGCTTTTGGCGCGGGATTTCTCAAAGGTTGGCAGAAGGTGCCGTCGTATCACCCGCTGGCCAAGCCGGAATTCGACGCCGTCACTGGAGTAAGCACGGGGACACTGATCGCCCCGTTCGCATTTTTGGGCGACGAGCAGTCGATCGAGCAGATCGTAAACATGTATCGCAACCCGAAGAAGGATTGGGTGAAGCAGCGCGGATATCTTTATTTCTTGCCGGACAACATTTCGTTCGCCGAAGTGCCTGGACTGGAGCGCGAGATACGCGCGCACATCACCGTGGACATGCTTGGCCGGATCGCGAAGGCGGGCGCTGACGGCCGCCTTTTGTTAGTCAACACGACCGAGCTTGACGTAGGACAGCCGCGGGTGTTCGACCTGGTGGCGGAAGCGCAGCGGGTTGCCGATTCGGGACAGGTTGAGCGCGTTCACAACATTATACTCGCCTCAGCGGGGATACCCGGCGCGTTTCCGTTCCGCATGATCGACGGAGAGCTCTACGTTGACGGCGGGGTAACGGGAAATATTATCTACGGCGGGCGAATAGCCGAACAGGACAGCCTGCCGGCCCTATGGCAGAAAGCTTATCCGAACCACGGCGATCCTAAGTTTCGCTTCTGGGTGATTTTCAACAATCAGTTCCGTCCGGTGCCTAAGCCCGTGGCGCCTAATTGGCTGGCAGTCATTCAACGCAGCCTGGAGACATCCACGCGCGCGGCTACGGCGACCGCGGTGCGGCATCTCTTCGCGATGGCCGAGATCTCACGGCTCAAGCGGAAGGCCGATGTGGAGGTGCGTATCGTGTCAATTCCCGGCGACTGGCTTCCACCTGTGCCGGCGATTTTCAATAAAGAGACCATGAACAATCTCGCGGATCTCGGCGAAAAGATGGGCGCGGACCCGGCGAGCTGGAGCAGCGAGCCGCGCGACTCTTACACTGCGCAGCACGTTAGCGAAGCTGAAACGAAACCATCCTGACGAAGCCACATGGCCGAGGGAGAGAAAAAACCACGGGCCGCTACTGATGGGAAGTCCAATGTTCTTCGCGATGGCCGATATAGCGAGGTTCAAGCGGAAGGCGGAGGCGGAGGTGCGTATCGTGTCGATTCCGGGTGATTGGTTCCCGCCGGTTCCTGGAACGTTCATCAAAGAGACCATGAACAATCTCGCGGACCTCGGCGAAAAGATGGGTGCGGACCCGGCCAGTTGGAGCAGCGCACCGCCGCAGTTTTAAGCGCGGGCCGAGAACTTTGACTGAGCTTGAGCCACCACTGCAAAGGCAAGCGCTGCACGCTAACTTTCAGATTCGCGTCGAGCGGAAGCAAATGGCCAAGAACGGCAAGCCGAACATCCCAATCATCTGAAATCATCATGCTTGATAGCAGCCGCCGTTTCTCGACGAGCCTCGGTTCCTTTTCGCAGCGCGCTTATGGCGCGCTGTTGTTAATGCTCGGCCTGATTGCCATCGTTACGCCTTTCAGTGCAGGCGGATGGGCGATTTCAATCCTGGGTCTCATCGTACTAGTCGCCGGTGTGATCGGGGTCATTCAAGGCCTGCGAACGCAATCGCCGACCTCGACGACCTATCTCACAGGCGTGCTGATGATTCTCGGCGGGCTGCTGCTTTTCGCCCGGCCGGTAATGGTGATCGGCGGACTGCTGGCATTCGTCGCGCTATTCATGGTGGCGGACGGCATCACGAAGATCGTGAGAGCATTCACGGATAAGCTCGGTCACGCGCGCTGGTGGACAATTTTTAACGGCATCGTCAATCTCCTGCTGGCGCTGCTGATTTGGCGGCAGGGCGCCTCTACGGGCGCCGTTGTTCTCGGCGTGGGGCTCGGACTCTACATTATGTCCACCGGCTGGACGGCGCTCTTCGCTCCGGACGAGGGCGTCGAAGACGTCGACGTCGCTCAGATGGCCAACGAACATCCGGATGAACGCCTGGGCCTACCGCCGCACGCCGAGTTTGGCCGGCTCCGTGTAGCCGCCGTCGAGCGCGAAAAGGCGGCGCTGCCGATCGACACCTTCTGGATCGTCGTCATGATCCTGGTGTTCTTCGCCATCCACGCCGGACGTCTGCAAACAGACTGGACCTGGCTTGGTCTGATTTCGCCGCTGGTTGCCGTCATCGGCGATGCACTTTCGGCGCTGCTGGTCGCGGTGCTTGCGCTTCCCCTCTGGCTCACGCTGCGGAGGCTCACGCGGCCCATCGAACGGCGCGCTTGGGAACGTCGCCTCTCGCAGCAGACCAACACGAAAGACTTGGGTCTCGGTGAGCACGCCGTGAATTGGTGGCTCGACAGCCGGCTACGGTGGGGCGTGCGCTTGCGGCTCACGCGCGGTTCGTTGCGCGTCGCTCTCTCACAGTGGCTGCGCACGGGCTTGCCCATCGTGGCCGTTGTCGTCGCCATCAATCCGATCTGGGGCTTCAGCTGGTACTTCAACACAGAGAACTGGGCAAGCGCCTTCTGGGAGAGAGTCGCCGAAGCGCGCACTGATGTCTGGCGCGAGGCGATGATCGCGGCCGTCGAGCGGGACGCGCTGCCGACCGGCGCGGCCAAGGATTCTTTGTTCGAAGTACGGCCCGAAGGCGTGGGCGCCGCCACGGATTTCAGCTTTCTCGTCATCGGCGATCCCGGCGAAGGCGATCCATCGCAGGCGTCCTTGCGCGACCGCTATCTGGACCTTGGCCGGCGTCCGGACGTGAAGTTTCTCGTCGTGTCGTCGGACGTGATCTATCCTGGCGGCGCGATGCGCGACTACGAGTTCAATTTCTATCTGCCGTTCAAAGGCTTCGAGAAGCCGATCTATGCGATTCCCGGCAATCATGACTGGTTCAGCGCGCTAGATGGTTTTGCTGCGAACTTGATGGAACCTGTGGCCGCGCAGGTTTCGATGGACGCGCGCGAGGAGTTGACGGCGCTGATCACTCCCCCGGATCGGCCAAACGTCGCCAGTGCGATAAGCGAAGCAGCTCGGCTGCGGAAGGAATACGGTATTCGCACTGCCGAACAGCGCGCTCCGTTTTTCGAGATCCACGGGCGGGAGTTTTCTCTCATTGCCGTTGACACCGGCATCCTGCGCCGCATCGACCGCGCTCAGGCTCGGTGGCTTGAACAAGCGCTGTCGCGAGCGCGCGGCCGGTTCACGACGGTGATCCTCGGCCATCCGCTTTATGCCGGCGGCGGCTACCAAGCCACCGAAGAAACATTCAGTAGCATCCACCGTCTCCTGCGGCAGTATAAGATTCCGATCGTAATGGCGGGAGACACCCACGACTTCGAGTACTATCGGGAAGAATATAATAGCGGCGACGGCCCGGGGGTGATGCATCACTTCGTCAACGGCGGAGGCGGCGCCTATCTCAGCATCGGCACGGCGCTCGACTGGCCTTCAGCGGCGCCTGTACGGGACTGGGCATTCTACCCGAGCACGGAGGCTGTCCGCACGAAGCTCGAGAACGAGACCGGCCGCTGGAAGTGGCCGGTGTGGTGGTGGGTCAAGCGCTTCAAAGCCTGGCCGGCCTCGGTAGAAGCGCTCTCCGGAATATTCGACTTCAATCGAGCCCCGTTCTTTCAGAGCTTCATGGAGGTCCGCGTCGAGGGCTCTGCGCGACGGGTGCGATTGATACTGCATGGTGTCCACGGCCCGCTCCACTGGCGCGACCTGGAGATCGGGGGCGCGGTTCGTCCCAAGGGAGCAAACCTGGATGACCCGGCCGAGTGGGTCGTGGCGATGGAGTAATGAGTCGCCGACTGGGTCGGCAAACACCGGAACCAAGCTCGCCGGATGCCGTGACCTTTTTATGTGAGCTGCTTCCGTGCTCTCTCTTTCTTGCGTGGATAAGTAATAACTCCCGCTAGGGAACTTCGAAACGCGAAATCAGGGAATCCCCGATGGCGGAAGACCCGCGGCTCCAACAATCTGCGGAGATTCATTCAAGGCGTGATTTGGTACGGCGGTGCATCTTATTCAAGAGCAATAACTTTTTTTACCGGCTTAAACGCGGCGGAGGCAAGCAATGGACCCTGTGATTGTAGATGTAACTGAGCAAAAACGGTTGAACGACGCGCGCGAGACGGGCATCCCGTGGAAGAAGTGGGGTCCGTATCTCAGTGAACGCCAGTGGGGCACCGTGCGTGAAGACTACAGCGAAAATGGCGATGCCTGGAATTACTTCACCCATGACCAGGCGCGCTCACGAGTCTATCGATGGGGCGAGGACGGGCTCGGAGGAATCTGCGACGACAAGCAACGGCTGTGCTTTGCGCTGGCGCTGTGGAACGAGCGCGACCCGATTTTGAAAGAGCGCTTGTTCGGTCTCACCAACAACGAGGCGAACCACGGCGAGGACGTCAAGGAGTACTACTTCTACCTCGACAGCACGCCGACGCACTCGTACATGAAGTACCTCTACAAGTACCCGCAGCGGGAGTATCCCTACCGCGACCTGATCGAGACCAACCGGAGACGGTCACGGGAAGAGTTCGAGTACGAGCTGCTCGACACCGGCATATTTAACGATGACCGGTACTTTGACGTGTTCGTGGAGTACGCGAAGGAGAGTCCCGAAGACCTCCTCGTTCGCATTACGGTGCACAATCGTGGACCGGAGTCGGCTCGCCTTCGTGTATTGCCGACACTCTGGTTCCGCAACACCTGGT
>DASRHX010000328.1:0-2048 GCA_035650295.1 Bryobacteraceae bacterium
TCAGGAACTGATGGAGGCGGATGTAGAGATTAGAGGGAACTGACACCGGCTGGCCGGTGAACTCCTCATAGGAGTTGCTCGATTGCCGGGACGGAATGGCGTTGTCGCCCTTTGCGCACGGCGCTGACAACCAGTTTGGCGCGGCCAGACGTGCGGCGGTGGATTGAGGGGTGGACGAGGGCTTGAAGCAGCACGCGGCTGGCGCTGCTTGTATGTCTTTCGCCGTGCCGGCGCAGCACGAGTGAGCCGGGGAGGCAGCTTTTACATAAGACGCCCCGCACTGCACCGGTACGGTGAGGAACACAAGCGCCGCAAGGACAATCGCGAATCCGGCTTGGCTTCGATACGTCATTGGGCGCCGCTATTTCTGTAGGCACGCAGATGACCAAATCGGACATCGTTGCTAAGGCTGGCCGCGCCGTATCCCTCGCGCCTTCTCACGCAGCGAGTTGGGCGGTGCTGCGCGTGTTGACGCACCCACACGCAGTGAAGGTCAGGCGACGGCCTCCTCCACCTGGGGCAGGCGGTCGCGGCGTTTACGCCAAGCCGCGAATCGCCGCAGGCTCAGCGCCACACCCGTATAGAAGAGAAACACCGCGCCTAACGAAGCGACTCCAGCAATCGTCTGGCCTGCAATTCCGTAGACCTCGCCCGTATGCGCGAAGCGCAGCCATGTGCGCGCCTTGCGGCCCGTGTTGAAGGTGTCGTAGTCGGACGTGACCTTCACTTCGCCGGTGTCTCTCCGTAGCGTGACCGTGCTGCGCAGGTCGGCGCGTCCCGGTCCTCCCTCATCCACCGTAAAGACGATCGGCCCGCGCTCGGATGGCGGCAGGCGAAGCGTGATCGATTCCCAATGCGAACGCGCCGAGCGGGCGCGCTCGAACGCGGCGTTGATTCCATCGAGCGGCAGATCGGCCGGTGGCGGCGCGAGGAGTCCAGGAGGAGCCGCCGGACGGCCTTCGCCCTTCTTGCCGCGCTTGGCGCCGTCTTTTTTCGACTCGCCGCCCTTGGCTTGCAGCGGCGGTGCTTCGCTTCCTGTGAGCGTGTACACCAGATTGCTCGCCCACGGATACGAGATCACTGAGCCCGAAATCACGATGAAGAACAGCGGCACCAGGCACCAGAAACCGATGACGTTGTGCCAGTTGAAATCGCGCGCCCTTCCGCCGAGCCCACCGCGGAACAAAAGAATGGATCCGAAGTGGCGTTTAGTCCACTCGCGAGGAAACCAGAGATAGAGTCCGGAGAGCACCATGAATAGGAAGGCCAAATTACAGCCGCCTGTAATCGCTTTGCCCGTGGCGCGCCCTTCCCCTTCCCGCCCCAGGTAGCGGTGCCAGTCCGTCATGGTATGAAAGAAATCGCGCGTTCCTTTCGACCCTTCCCCGAGAATGATTCCCGTGGCGCCGTCGACGTAGGCCACGTTTTCGCGTCCGTAGCTCATCAGGACAGGCTCGGCCGGCCCGTTGCGCCACGTGATGCTCGACGGCAAGCCGCCACGTTGAGCCCGCACGCGGGCAATTATGTCTTCCACCGGCATCGGCGCCGTGCCCTGCGGTTGGGTGGGCAGCGCCCGCACGTCGGCCCAACGCATCATCTGCTTCTCGTACATCAGCGCGACACCTGTCACCGACATGATCAGCACGACCGTGCCGACGGTGACGCCCGCGGTCAAATGCATCCAGAACAACACCTTCCTCATGCTATGTATCCGCCCATCGCCGCAAAAGATTGTGATACACGCCAGTCAGCGGGACAGCCGCCGGATGATCCGGCGACTCCTCCGATACTCGCTGAATGGCGACGTCCAAATCGAAGAGCAGCGTCCTTTCGCTGTCGTCCCGCACCATGCTTTGAATCCAGAAGAACGAGCACAGCCTTGCTCCGATCGTCACCGGCCGCACATGATGCAAACTGGTTGCCGGATACAGCACCATGTCGCCCGCGGGCAGTTTGATCGACTGCACGCCGTAACTGTCTTCCACCACCAACTCGCCGCCCTCGTACTCTTCCGGACCGGCGAAAAACAATGTTGCCGAAAGGTCGGT
>DASRHX010000329.1:0-10996 GCA_035650295.1 Bryobacteraceae bacterium
GATGAGCTGGGAATGGGTCGGGGTGGGCGGAACGGCGGGAGCGGCGATTGGGTTGGCCGCCTGGGCGGTTCGTGGACGATCGTCGCAGGTGTTTGCGCCGTCCGTATGGCGGGGGGACCGGACAGTGCCGCGCATTGCCCTGACCTTCGACGATGGTCCATCGCCATGGACCGGAGCCATTCTGGATCTGCTGGGCGAATATGGAGCAAAGGGTACTTTCTTCCAGATTGGCGTGGAGGCGAGCCGTAGTCCGGAGTTGGCTCGGCGCGCTTCGAGGGAAGGGCATGAGATCGGAAACCACACGTTTTCACACCAGGCGCTCTATGCAAAGACACCCGGCGGCGTGTATGGTGAAGTGGCGGGAGGCCAGAGGGTGCTGTCGGAAATCCACGGCCGGCCACCGCGATGGTTCCGTGCGCCATATGGCTGCCGCTGGTTCGGACTGCGCAAGGCGCAGCGCGAGCAGGGGCTGACCGGTGTAATGTGGACTTGCCTGGGCCTGGATTGGAAGTTGCCAGCGCAACAGG
The DNA here is from genome assembly GCA_035650295.1 of Bryobacteraceae bacterium. GTDB lineage: Bacteria > Acidobacteriota > Terriglobia > Bryobacterales > Bryobacteraceae > JAFLBB01. The sequence goes on from DASRHX010000329.1 coordinate 528, forward strand.
TGGCCGCGCGCGTACTCGCCCATGCGGCCAACGGCGCCATTATCTGCTTGCATGACGGGCGGGCAGGGCGGTCGAATCCCGACTGCCGGGCCACTGTCGGCGCGCTGAAGGTGCTTCTCCCCGCACTGCGCGACCGCCATTTTGATTTTGCAACTGTGAGTGAGGTTTTCGCATGACCGAAGAATTTACCCAGCGGCTGCTGCAGAATATTGCCGACACGTTGCACAAACCTGTGGAGCAGTACCGGCTGGACGCATCATTTGAAGAGTTGGGCATCGATTCGCTGGATGGGATCAACATCTTATTCGCCTTGGAAAACGAGTTTGGGATCCAGATCCCGGACGACGCAGCGAGGAATGTGAAGAACCTCAGGGAGATGGCCGAGGGCGTTTGGAAACTGGTGGAGGAGAAAGGTACCGCTGCATGAGAGTGGCCGTGACAGGCGTGGGCGCGCTCACGCCAATGGGGGCCACGGCGCCTGAATTTTGGAATGCGCTGATTGAGGGCCGCTCGGGAATTGCTCCGCTCGAGGGGTGGTGGACGCCGAATCTGCGATTCCCGAATGGTTCGCAGATGCGCGGGTGGGACCCTTCGCAACATTTTGATATCAGAACCATCGATCTGTTGGACCCCTTCGCGCAGTTCGCCACGGTCGCGGGCCGCGAGGCTCTAAGCGATGCGGGACTTTCGGTAGCCGACGTGAAGGGTCCGCGCACGGCGATACTCACCGGCTGTTGCGGAGGCGGCCAAGGCAGCGAAGACATCCAGTTCCAAGAACTGTACGAGAAGAAAACCGGGCGCGTGCACCCGATGACGATTCCGCGCATCATGTCGAACGCGGCTGCCAGCTATCTCTCGATGGAATTAGGCGTCAGCGGTCCCGTGTATTCCGTCTCGACAGCGTGCGCCTCGTCCGGCCATGCGATTGGACAGGGTTTTTGGATGGTTCGTTCGGGCATAGTCGACCGCGCTATTGTCGGTGGTTCCGAAGCGTTGTTCAGTTTTGGATTTCTAAAGGCGTGGGAGGCGATGCGTGTCGTTTCGCAAGAGACCTGCCGGCCTTTCTCTAAAGATCGGAAAGGCCTGATTCTCGGCGAAGGCTCGGCCATGCTGGTGCTCGAGCCGCTCGACGTGGCCAAGGCACGCGGCGCGCGCATATATGCCGAACTGGCGGGTGCGGGAATGAGCGCCGACGCGCACCACATTACGCAGCCTAGCGTGGACGGACCGGCGCTAGCGATGCGGGCCGCACTGGCCGATGCGTCGATGGCGCTCGAAGAAATAGGCTACGTCAATGCACACGGCACGGGAACGCTTGCGAACGATTCCACCGAGTGCAGGGCGATTCACTGCCTATTCGGCGAACATGCGAAACGTCTTGCCGTGAGCTCGACCAAATCGATGCACGGGCACGCGCTCGGCGCGGCGGGAGCGCTCGAAGCTGTGGCCACGGTGCTGGCATTGCGTGAAGGCATTCTTCCCCCGACGATGAATTACTCGACACCCGATCCGGAGTGCGACGTCGATGTCATTCCCAACGCCGCGCGGAAGGCGCAAGTAGGCGCGGCGCTATCGAACTCGTTCGCCTTTGGCGGATTGAACGCCGTGCTTTGCTTTAGATCCCCAGCTTCGCTTTGAGATCGGTGGCGCGGTCGCGCGCCACCTGCAGTTCCGTCTTCCCGTCTTTCATGCGCACCATCATGCGTCCGCCGAACCAGGTGTGCAGCTCCTTAACATGCTCCATGTGCAACAGAGTCGAACGATGAATGCGCGTCCAGCGTTGAGGATCGAGGCGCGATTCCAGTTCGGCGATCGTAGGGTCGACGACATAGTGCTTGGCCGCTGTAGCCGCGAAGGTGAGTTTGTCTTTGGCATAGAAATGCGTCACCTGCGCTAGGTCGATGAATTCAACCTTGTCGCCGAGCTTGGAGGCGATGCGCGTGGGGTAGCGCGCCGGCTGCGCGAGCGCTTGCTGCACCTGGCTCAGCAAGTGGGCGAAATCGCCGCGAGGGGCCGCGCCGCCCAGCATACGCTCCAGCTTGTTGAACGCGCGGTCGAGCGCCTCGGGAGTAACCGGCTTAAGCAAGTAGTCGATCGAGTTCGCCTCGAAGGCTTGCAGCGCATACTGGTGATAGGCGGTGGTGAACACAACCAGCGGCGGCGTGCTCATTCGGGCGAGCAGCTCGAATCCGTTGAGCCCAGGCATTTCGATGTCCAGGAAGACGGCGTCCGGTGGATTGGCTTGCATGGCGCCAAGCGCGGCTTCCGGATCCCGCGCGGAACCGGCAACGCGGGCCCGCCCGCACTCCTCGATCATCCGAGTGAGGCGCTTCAGGGCAAGAGGTTCGTCGTCGACCAAAAACACGTTCATGCGGGCACCCTCATGCGAACGCGCATCAGGCCGGGCGCGCGAATGAACTCAAGCGAAGAAGCCGCGCCGAACAGAGTTTGCAGGCGGCCCTGCAGATTGTCGATGCCATGGCCGGAGGGAATCTGCTGTGGCGTAAATCCCGGACCGTCGTCTTCAATGTCCACCAGCAGCCGGGCGTCGTCCTGTTCCAGGCGGACGTGGATGCTGCCCCCTTCGCGGCGCGGCGCGACGGCGTATTTCACGCTATTCTCGACAAGAGTTTGGATGGAGAACGGCGGCACGATCACGTGCGCCATGCCTCCAGGCGGCGCGAGCGTGAAGCGCAGCCTATCGCCGAAGCGCGTGGCTTGAATATCGAGATAGCTGGCTACGAGCCGCATCTCCTGCTCGAGCGGAATGGTGGCGGTGTTGGTGGAATCGAGCGAGGAACGGAGAAGAGCGCTGAGTTGTTCGATGGTGCGTTCGGCGCGTTCGGGATCTTCGCGGATGAGCGAGCTGATCGTGTTGAGCGTATTGAACAGGAAGTGCGGCTCGACGCGCGCGGAGAGCGCCGCCAGTTGCGCTTCGGTAGCGAGTTTCATGGCGCGCTCGCGTTCCAGCTCCTTCGTGCGTAACTGCACCTCGGTGTCTCTAAGGCGTGCCCGATAGGCCTCGATGAGCGTGATGACCGTGCCTACCGGAATCGTGATGGCCATGGTCGATTGCAGCGAGTGCTGCCACATCAGGAGCACGGGCGTTTCCCATGCCATGCGGTAGACATAGGTGACGATCAGCACCGCCAAGAACGAGCCGGCCGCTCCACACGCGCAAAAGATCGCAAGCAGCGTGGCCCATCGCGGCACGGGATGAAACCGCCAGATCGCGTGGGCGAACCGCGACATCACAGCCCAGGAGATGGCGCCAATGCACATGCCGAATGTCGTGCCTATGGCGATCCGCCAACTAAGATAGCGCCAAGGGAAGGCGCTGAGATCGTCAACGGCGATCATCATGAAGACGACCGAAATGGCCACGCTGAGCGCGACCATAACGATCAGGTGTCTCCAGATGGCCTTCATGTCCAGCAGGTCCTATTTCGCGACGTGACAACCGACGCACTGCGCTTCGGCGACGGGGAGCGGCTGTTTCGTCTCCATCCATTTTGCCGCGCGGTTAGCGTACACGGTTTTGGGCAGCATCGTCTGGATTTTGCCGTAATACTCTTCGGCCTTGGCGGCATTGCCACTGCGAGAGTATATGTCGCCCAGAGCCTGTAACAGCTCACCGAGCGGGTGAGATCCGATCTTATCGAGCGTTTGCTCTTTCAACTGCATGTCGTAGACATGTTGGTGATCGTCGAGCGTGCGGTCGAGCAGCATTTTGCGGAATTCATTGTCGGGCATGAAGCGCGCCGCGGCGAGCAGAGCCGCACCACGGGGAATTCGCACGCCCACGTGGTCGGGCGCGAGCGCCACTGCTTTGTCCATCTCCGCCAGACCGCGGGCCGAGATCTGCATGCCTTCCTCGCGTTTGCCTTGCCGGAAGAGTTGGCCGCTTTCAAAGAAGAGTCCCGCACCGTGCCACACGAGAGCTTCCGCATGGTTCGGGTTTTCCGCCAGCACTTGCTCGCAGGCCTTCATGCCTCGGGCCAGTGCCTCGGTATTCCCGGTGAAACCAGCGAAGAAATCGTTGCGGACAATGTGATCGAAACGAACTTCGGCGCGCGCGCTCCAGACGCCTGCCAGCAGACCAATCACCGCCGCGCCGTAGTAGTAAATCCATCTATGTTGCTTCATTGACTGCCTCCGAGTGTAAGAGTAAACCGGTAGTTCGCCACATCCATTCGGATTGCGACAAAAGGCGGGGCTGGCCGACAAATCGCACGCCGCGGGCGACGAACCGGATACACTGGCCCTTTCCCCGTGACCACCTTCCGCCAGTGGATTCCCTCGCTCACGATGCTTCTGGTGTCGTTGATCAGCTACATTGATCGCAACACGCTGGCGCTGCTCGCGCCGACGATCCTCACCGAAACCGGATTGAGCGCCGAACAGTATGGCTGGATCATCTCCACTTTTTCGGTCGCCTACATGGCTGGGAATCCGATCTGGGGCCGGCTGCTCGACCGGATGGGCTTGCGGGAGGGCATGTTTGCCAGCGTCAGCTTCTGGACGCTCGCCTCGACGGCGCATGTGCTCGCGAGCGGCTTCTGGAGCTTTGCCGTGGCACGCGCCGCACTGGGCTTCGGCGAAGGGGCGACGTTCCCTGGGGGTCTGCGCACCGCGGTCCAGACACTGCCGATCGAGAAGCGGTCGCGCGGGATCGCGGTGAGTTACAGCGGAGGGTCGCTGGGGGCGGTAGTGACGCCGATCATCGTGACGCCCGTGGCACTAGCCTTTGGGTGGCGTGGTGCGTTCCTATTCACAGGCGCGATCGGCATTGCATGGTTAATCGTTTGGGCATTTGTCAGCCGGCGGCCGGAGTTGCGGGCGAAGCCGGAGCCGCATACGCAATCGAAGCCGCTAGCGCAGGGCCCCGGCTGGTTCGATCCTCGTACGTGGGCCTTCATGGGCGCCTATGCGTTGGGCGCGATGCCGCTCGGCTTCATTCTGTACGGCACTTCGATTTATCTGAGCCGGGCGCTCGGCGCGTCGCAAGCCGAGGTGGGCATGGTTCTGTGGGTCCCGCCGCTTGGCTGGGAGGTGGGGTATTTCGTCTGGGGCTGGATTCTCGATCGCTATGTGGCCGGTGCGGACGGGAAGATGCGGATCTACCGTTGGATTTTCACTTCCCTATTCCTGTTCAGCCTGCCGCTGGCCGCTAGTCACCGGCTGGCTGCGCCGGGCGGCATCACGGCGTGGATTCCCCTGCTGTTCGAGCTGTTTTTTGAGATGTTCATCGCCTCGGGATTCGTGATGGTTTCTTTGCATTACGCGACCTGGGTTTACACAGGGGCACATGCCGGACTCATCGCCGGCCTGGGCGCGGGTTCCTGGGGAGCGGCGGTGGCACTAGCGATGCCCTATATGGGCCTTCTCTTCGATCAGAAGCGCTGGGAAGAAGCCTTCCTGTGGGCGACCGTATTTCCTATCGCCGGGCTGATCGTCTGGTGGGCGGGGTCGAGCTTAGGCGCGTCCAACCGATTGCAGCGGCCGCTGGACGCTTGATGCGGCCGCCTCGTCCAGGCAAACCGCCATTGCGTCAGCCACCAAATGAGCCAGCCAGATGTGGCCGCGCTGATTCAGGTGAATCGGGTCGTGCGCATAGCTGTCGTCGAGCTTCTCTTTGCGCCAAGCCTCAGCAATGTTCAGGAAGTGGACATTCGCCCGCGCGCACTCGTCGATGAAGATCGGGGCGATGCGGTCGCGATAATACTGACTTACCGGATCAGCCGAGGGAATCAAACCCATCACTAGCACCGGGCCATTGGTTTTGTCGCGTACAAACTCGAGCGCCGCTCGCAGGTTCTCCCGGAACTCGGCCAAATTCACGATGGGGTGGAGCAACAACGTGTCGGCAATCCATTTAAGCGTCGACATCGCGCGCCATTTGAACTTGAGCCACGGCGTGCGGAACGGTGAGGTGTGAAGATGCTGGTCGTAAATGCGCTTTGGCTTTTGAATCCCAAACCAACCGCGAATCGTGTCTTCCAGCAGCAGAAGCGTTTCCAGACCGCCGAGCTGAAGCACGGTCACCGCGGGTAGATGTTGTTCGATCGCTTCACCGAACCGTGAGAGCTGGGTGGTTTTCGCCGGCGCGAGGCAAGCAAGTTCAAGATGGTAGCCGCGGGCGCGCAAGTTCTCGCAAGCGAGGTAGGCAAAGCCATCCTCGAATGTGAATGGATATCCATTCACCATGCAACTGCCGAGAAACAGAACTGATGTGCCCTTTAGCTCCGATGCTTCCACGTTGCTTCCCGAAGATTCCGGAGGCCGCAATGGTGGGCGCGCAGGGACTCGAACCCCGGACCCCCTCGGTGTAAACGAGGTGCTCTAACCAACTGAGCTACGCGCCCGCTTTCATCAGATTAACATGGCATTAGATGGGTTTCTGGCGTAAAGAAGTGATTGAGCCGATGCTCGATGCGGGTATGCGGGAGGCTATCGCCGAGCAGGTTTCCTGGATTGCTCGAGAGCCGGAAAATGCCCGGCCCTACTACCATCTGGCACAACTCTACCGGACGCAGGCGCGGCAGGAGGAAGCCCTGGGGCTCTTGCTGGAAGCGGTGCGGTTAGACGAGAGCTACGCGGAAGCTCACATCTCGCTCGCGGAAATCTACTGCGTGAGAAACGATGCCGAGGCGGCCTGGCGTCATGCGCGCGTGGCGGCGGCCGGCGGAAACAGCAACGCCGTGGCCCTTTTAGAGCGCCACGGCGTCGTTGACCCTAGTCTGAGGTGAGCAGGGGAGACCTATTGCTCAACGACCGGAAGGTTCTTTTTCGGCGCCTCTGGCGGCGTCGGAGCCTTAGGCGCGGGGGGAGCGCCTTCCCGGTCGGAGAATGTGACGTCCGTGCGCGTGCTGGTTTCGACGGCGCCGTGGCGGATGCGCAATTCGCCGCGGTCGGACAAGATGGTGATGGACGGTCCGGTGCCCACCGCGCCGCGGACCTTTTGGCCTTTCCCCTCCTCCTCCACTCGCCACTGGCCAGGCAGGTTGAGGTCGATTTCGCCCTTATCCACTTCGGCGCTCAGAGAAAATTGTGACTTTTCGGGAAGCACGAGCTCGACGTTGCCTGCGCGCGTGTTAAGGGTCATGACAGCAAGGGGCAAGCGGCCCGGGCGGACGTTGAGATCGCCGCGGTCCAACTGGATGTCAGCGCCGCCGCTGAAGTTGCGCAGCTCGACATCTTTGGAATTGGAGCGCAGCGTGAATGGCCCGGTGAAGTCTTCGGCAACGAGTTCGCCATGGCTCATCTGTATCGAGCCGGCGAGCTTTTCCAGGCGCAGGTTCGTGTTCTGACTCTCGAAGCGTATTGGCTTGGCAATGCGGCGGAAGGTGATTTCGCCGCCATAGGAGCCGTTGAGGGCGACCGTACCTTCGATGTTTTCCAATTCCACGTCTGAGCCACGGCCGCGGATCTCGACGTTGCCTTTGACGTTGACGGCCCGCACGTGGTCGCTGCGCCGCAGGTCGACGCGCACGCCGCCGGCGATATCGGAAACGCGGACTCCGGCGTTGTCGCTGTCGACGTCGACGTTGCCGGTAATGCCGGATACATCGAAATCGCCGAAGCGGCCTCGTCCCTGAACAGTTGCGCCTTTGGGAACGATGATTTCGAGTTCAGACTCAATGCGCTGCTCACCGGTGGCTTTGTCCTGGTTGGTGCGGATGAGGATCAGATCTCCCTGTTGCACGATTTCCAGGTTGCATAATTTGTTATTCCTGTCGGCTGCGTTTCGGTCGAAGGCGCGGATGGAGTTGCGGCCCGTGACCTTGATCTCTTCGGTTTCCGCTCCTACGACGCGGGCGTTACCGCGCAAGTTTTCAATCTGCACGCGAGGCGTCTTGCCGGTCTTAAAGGTTGCATTGAGTGGAAAGTCGAACTGCTCGCCGAACAGCTCGAGGCCGCGGAAAGTAATGCGGTCATGCGGGAAGCGGTCGGCAAAATTGCGGCCGACAAACAACGCCGAACCGGCGAGGGTGATCACGATGGCCAGGAACCATTCGCCGCCGGAAATACCGGCCGTGGGAAGGGGTTTGCCCTGACTATGCCAAACAAGGATTTCTCCGAAGCGGATAAAGCCCCAGGCGATGAGCAGGAAGGGCCACCAGTCGGCGACAATCTGCAGGGCCGGCAGGTCGGGGCGCACGTTGTTCGCCAGGAACAGGCCACCGACGAGAATCAGAATAATGGGTCCGATAATGGATCCGCGCGACATGGCTACTTTCCTCCCATCGGTGTGTACGGGTTTGCCGGTTCGGAGCTGACGCCGGTGCGTTCCAGTAGTTTCATAATGCCCAGCACGATGAGGAGAACGGGCCACGTCCGGCCGAAGCCGAACCGGGTGAAGTGATCCGCCACCAGCATGCCGCCGAGAGTCATCATCATCACGGGGCCACGCAGAGCTCGAACGAGGGCGAGGTTACTGTTCATGACGCACCTCGTCGGTGAAGCCAGTGGACGCGAAGCCGCCCGGCGGGGGCGGTTGCTCTTGCGAGCCGTTACCGCCGGTGACCCGAATGAACAACATGTACACGCCGAGGGCGATCAGCAGAATCGGCCACCAGCGAAAGAGCTGGTTGAAGTAGAGCAAGCCGAGGTTGTTCAGAAGGAACAGAACACCAGAGGCGATGAGCAGAACCGGGGCCACTGGGAAACCCGGGCGCCGCATCGGGACGAGGCTCGAGAATTCGTCGACGGCGATGCCGGCCATACGCTTTTTCGCTGTGTGATAAGCCTCGAAAGCCATGTAGGCGACAAAGCTGGGGATGAGCATCGCGAAGAGTGGGTTGAGGTCGTGGCTTTGCGGCGAGTCAGCGATGGACAGAAGCAGGCCGAAGATAACTACGTGAATGAGGCCCTTCGCATACTGCGCGTTGTAGATGGCGCCCACGCCGGGAATGATGCCGAGCAGGAAGGCGAGGCCGGGCGAGATGCCATGGTCGTAGTTCGGGGGAATGGCTGCACCGGCGGGAGAGAGAGGCGGTGGCGGCGCCGTTGACGTGAACGCGAGCGCGGCCGCCGGCTTCCCTTCAGCGGAATGCTCAGGCGCGCACGCGCTGCAATAGATCGTATCGGCGACGGCCTTCTCTTCCTCGGTAAGCGCCTTTCCGCACTGTCTGCAAAAAGCTGCTGCCGTCATTGTTTGTCCCTCCTCTGCGCTCCGGCTTCGGGATCTCTGGTGGTCCCGTTGGCCGGCTTGGACGCCGCGCCCACGTCGATCGTGGATCGCTGCGACTGAATCCGGCGATCTTCCTCTTCCTGCGCGCTCCATTCGCGGAGCTGCGTTTGGATTACATAGACCAGCCGGACATTCTCGTAATACTTGACTGCACGGTCATAGACCCGGTGCACTTTCAGATCGAGCGTGGCAACCACTTTGGCCGGTTCGAGATCGGCCATGGTGAGTTGCCGTTCCTGCAATCCGAGCAGGCGGCCGACCATGGAAAACGAAAGGATTGTCATCGCCATGCCCATCGCCAGCCTCGGCTGTAGCAACGGGGCAAACCAGCCGCCGAATACCGCCGTCCATTTGTTCTTGGCTTCGTGGTGGGGGCGAGCGGTGGCGCCACTAGGCGCCTGGAAGACAATCCGGTTGATTAGTTCGGCGGGTGGCTCCACCGCCTCGACATTGCCGAGGAAAGCGATGGCGGCTCCGCAATCGGCGGCCAGTTCGGCGCAGGCCGGGCACGAGTTCGCATGCTCGTCCAGGCGCGCCTGATCGGCCGGGCGGATGGTTCCGTCGAGTGAGTCGCTGAGCAAAATTTCAAACTCGGCGCACTTCATATCGTCACTTTCCACTTCCTGAGAACCCGCGCCAGTTCCGCGCGGCCCCGGTTAATGCGAGATTTTACAGTGCCTTCCGGTACTTTCAAAACCTCCGCGATATCCTTGTACTCCAGCTCTTCCAAATCGCGCAGGACAACAGCCTCGCGCAGTTCCGGCGACAGCTTCTGCAGCGCTGCCTGTACCATTTCCGAGGCTTCGCGGGACGTGACCATACTATCGGTTTTGGCGTAACCCGATGCCGTCTCTTCGATCACCGCGATTTTATCGTCCAGCGATTCCGAGGCCCGCTGCATTTTGCCCCGGCGGTAGTTGTCAATCAACAGATTCCGTGTCAGCCGGGAAAGCCAGACTATAAACGAACCTTCGCCGGAACGGAAGCTCTGGAGGCTTTGAAACACCCGGAGAAAGACTTCTTGCGTAATGTCCTGAGCCTCGCCGTCAGCGCCGGTGAAGCGGTAGCAGATGGAATAGACCCGGCGCGTGTGCGTCCGGATCAGCTCTTCCCAAGCCGTGTCGTCGCCGGCCAAACACCGCTCAACCAGAATAGTGTCCTGGTCCAATGTGCGTTCCCGTCGGCTCCAATCAGACAGCCGGGCAACCGTGGATCCGAGGGTGGACGAGCCTTTCCTCTTCTCCGGACTGCCGATCTGCCAAACCGCGGCCGCTGC